>DASQBH010000854.1:0-7859 GCA_035635315.1 Longimicrobium sp. | reverse complement strand
GTCCACACCCGGGAGGACGATCTACAGATCGTCGCCAGGAGAGCCGGCAATCCCCACGGCGATGGACATGGTGGGCGATCCGGGCTCGGGCCACCTCTTCACAGCCGTTTCTCTCCGCCCGGGGGCGCGGACGCGCCTGGCGAATTCCCAGAGCGGCGGGTGGACGAGCACGCTGATGAGCCTGGTTGCCCTTGCCGTGGGCATGGTCCTGATGGCGCTCTACCACCTGCGGCGCGCCATGCACCTGACCGCCATGCGGTCGCAGTTCATCACCAGCGTCTCGCACGAGCTGCGTACGCCCCTTGCCCAGATCCGCATGTTCGCGGAGACGCTCGGCTACGGCAGGGCCCGGTCCGACGAGGAGCGGAACCGGTTCATCGCCATCCTGCACCGCGAGGCGGTCCGGCTCTCGGAGCTGGTCGAGAACGTGCTCCAGTTCGCGCGTCTGGATCAGCGCAAGGAGCAGCTGGCGTTCGCGACGGTCGACCTGCGCCAGGAATCCCACGATGCAGCGGTCAGCCTGGCACCGATCGCGGCGGCCCAGGGGGCGACGATCGAGAACGCGGTGCCGCCCGGCGCACAAGTCTGGGCGGATCGGGGCGCCGTCCGGCGGATCATCCTGAACCTGCTGGACAACGCGTTGAAGTACGGCCCGGCCGGGCAGACCATCTCCATCGGCGCGGAGACCGAGGCCGGCCGCGTCCGGCTGCGGGTGGACGACCAGGGACCCGGAGTGCCCGCCGGCGCGCGCGAGACGATCTTCAGGGCGTTCGAGCGCCACGGCGTGGGGCCGTCCTCCCCGACGGGAAGCGGCATCGGGCTGACGATCGTCCGTGAGCTGGCAAGCGCCTTGGGCGGGACCGTGCACGTGGAAGACGGGCCGGGGGGTGGTGCCCGGTTCGTCGTCACCCTGCTCGACGCGCCACCCTGAACCGGCGAATCCCTTGAAACGCGTCCTCGTCGTCGAAGACAATCAGGACCTTGCCCTGGGCCTGCAGATGAACCTGGAGGTGCAGGGGTACGCCGTTCAGGCGGTGCACGAGGGAACGGCCGTCCTGGAGGCCGCGCGTGCGTTTCGCCCGGACCTGGTCGTGCTGGACCTGATGCTGCCCGGCATCGACGGCTTTCAGGTGCTCGCGGACCTTCGCGCGGCGGGCGTGGACGCCGCGGTCCTCATCCTGTCGGCGCGCGGCGAGGAGGTGGACAAGGTCCGGGGATTCCGGCTGGGCGCGGACGACTACGTGGTAAAGCCGTTCGGCCTGATGGAGCTTCTGGCGCGCGTCGAGGCGCTCCTGCGCCGTGGCGCCGCCAGCCCCGCCGGCCAGCGGGCGGAGCCCCCCGGAGAGGCGTTTGGCGACGTGGTCGTGGAGGTGGAGAGCCGGCGGGTGGTGGTGGGAGGGGTCCCGGTCAACGTCACGCCCAAGGCGTTCGATCTTCTCGTCGCCCTTCTGCAGCGCAACGGGCGGGTCGCCTCGCGTCTCGACCTCCTGCGCGAAGTCTGGGGCCATCGATCCGCCGTCGAGAGCCGGACCGTCGATACCCACATCGCCGAGCTCCGCCGGAAGATCGAGGCAGATCCCGCACATCCGCGCCACATCCTCACGGTGTGGAAGGCGGGGTACCGGCTCCAGCGCTAGGACGAGATTCCTCCGGGCATGTCACTGGAAACAGGGTTCCCGTGGACAAGCGGGTAATCGCACGAAAGGAGTTGCAGGGGTGAATCGCGCGGCGCGGATGGAGATGGGCAGGGAGACGGTGGAGATCGTGGAGTGGGGGGCGTATACCTCGCCCGGCGGCCGCGCCGTGGACATCGGCGAACCTGTCCGCGCATGCCTGGAGGGGACCCGGTTCTTCTCCCCCGAGGCACTGGAGGAGGTCCGGCAGGAGGTTCTGGCCCGTCCGGCGGAAGGGCTCGACACCAGGTTCGAGGTCGTGAACGAAACCACCCTCGCCGGCATCGCCCGCGTGCTGTCCGACGGGCACGGACCGGTGGCGGCCCTGAACTTTGCGTCGGCCAAGAACCCAGGTGGCGGATTTCTCGGCGGCAGCCAGGCGCAGGAGGAGTCGCTGGCGCGAAGCTCGGCGCTCCATGCATCGCTCATGCGGGCGTGGGAGTTCTACGAGGGGCACCGCGCCGGGTCGTCGCTGCTGTACTCCGACGCCATGATCCTGTCGCCCGGCTGCCCCGTCATTCGCGACGACGACGGCTCGCTGCTGGAGGAGCCACGGATGGCCGGCTTCATCACCAGCGCGGCGCCCAACGCCGGGGCCGCCGCGTCCAATCAACCGGAGCTGCTGCCGCTGATTCCGGACGCGTTCCGCCGGCGATCGGAGTACGTGCTCGCCCTGGCGGCGTCGCAGGGGTATCGGCGGCTGGTGCTGGGCGCCTGGGGGTGCGGCGTATTTCGCAACGATCCCCGCGTGGTGGCGACGGCGTTCGCCGACCACCTGCGGCGGGGGGCCTGGGCCGGACGATTCGAGCGCGTGGTGTTCTCGGTGCTCGACAACTCACCCAGACTGGAGACGTTCGCGACGTTCAGCAGAGAACTGCTTGAGGAATTCCCGCTTTTCTCTGCTTCCTCTGCTCCCTCTGCGTGAGAGCCGGCAGCTGGGGGAATCGAACCGGTCCGTGCTCCCCGCCTGCGCATCTCGAAGATCATCCGCAGAGCCATCCGACATGCCACGCTCGTCGCCACCGCCTTGACGATGCGGTAATTCATTTGTTTATTTCAGCACGGCCGAGGGCGCGCAGATGGTTGCGCGCCCTCAGCCGTGCTATCGGGTCGAGTGCAGGGAATCAATTCTCCAAGAGGGAAATATGCGAATCGAGCTTCGCCGGACGGCGGCCTTGCTGGTCCTGGCGCTCTCGGCTGCCGGATGCGGTGACGGGGGAACGGAGCCCCAGGCGGGGCCCCCCGCGAGCCTGACGATCGCGGGCGATCCGCAGACCGGAACGGTGGGCAAGCCGCTCGCGCAGTCCATCGCGGGCACCGTCGTGGACGCGCAGGGAAAGCCCGTCCCGAACGCCGTCATCTCGTGGGTGGGCGATGGGCAGGTGTTCGCGGCCTCCACGCAGTCCGGCGCATCGGGGCAGATCAGCAACCAGTGGACGCTTGGCACGGTCGCGGGAGGGCAGCGGATGGAGGCGCGCTGGATCAATCCCCAGAGCGGGGCGTCCGTCGTGCTGGGCGTGTTCACCGCGACCGGAGCTCCGGACGCGCCCGCGTACCTGGCGGTCGCCCACACCCTTTCGGGTGGCGCGTACGGGTACGGCACCTCGCCGTACATCATGCCGCCGTTCCTGGTGATGGACCAGCACGGCAACGCGGTTCCGTTCCGGCTGGAGACGCAGTCCCCGCTCGCCGTGCAGGGAACAGCGGAAGGGACCGCCGCGGCGCGCACGCTGTCCGTGGTGAACGAGGCCGAGTGGACCCGGTTCGTCCCGGATCCCGCCCGTCCGGACAACTGGAAGAAGGTGATGGTGCCCGTCCGGGTGATCGCGGCGGGCCAGGTGGTCGCGACCGCCGACGCCAACAATGAGGGAGGGCCCACCATCCGCCTTACCTATACGTCGGTGGCGCTGCCGCACCGCCAGCCGCCGGGCGGGCTCTGACGCGCGGAGACGCCCCGCTGGGGTGGATTGCCCGCTGACGGATCGAAAGCCCCGCCTGCAGCCGTGCAGGCGGGGCTTCGTCATACGGGGATGAAGCGGGGCGAACGCTTGTTCGTGGACAGCGGTGCCCGTATCCTTCAACGCCGCGCGGAGCGTGCCCCCGCGGCCGCTCACCCGCGACATCCCCCACACCGAGCCGATGCACCCGCCGGATCCCGGCACGGTGCATCCCGCAGTACCGCGGCCTCCGCAGCGTTTCGCGAACGTGCCATGACCCACACCGACCTGCCCCCCACCGCCGCCCACACCGACGCCGAGCCGCTGCGCGCGCGCGTCGCCGAGCTGGAGCGGCAGCTGGAAGACGCCCGGGCGGCCAACGCCGCGCTCGCGGAGAACGAGCAGCGGTACCGCGCGCTGGTGGAGGCCGATCCGGACGGCGTCGTCATCATCGACGAGCGCTCCACCATCCTGGCCGTGAACCCCGCGATGAGCCGGCTGTTCGGGTACCGGCCGGAGCAGATGGTGGGCAAGCCGCTTACGGTGCTGATGCCCCACCGCCTTCGCGAAGCGCACCTGCGGGGCACCCGCCGCTTTCTGCTGACGGGGGAGCGGAGCATTCCCTGGCAGGGGGTGCAGGTGCCCGCGCTGCGCCGCGACGGCACCGAGTTCCCCGTGGAGATCAACTTTGGCGAGTACAAGGCGGACGGGCGCAGGGTGTTCGCCGGCTTCATGACCGACATCACCGCGCGCAAGCGCGCCGAGGACGCCCTGCGCTTTCAGACCACGCTGCTGCAGGCGCAGAACCACGTGGCCATCGACGGCATCCTGGTCTCCCAGCAGGGCCGGGTGCTGAACATGAACCGGCGCTACGCCGAGATCTTCAACGTTCCCGAGGAGCTGCGCGAGCCCGAACGGTGCGTGGAGATGTTCCAGTGGGTGTGCCGGCAGGCAAAGGACCCCGACGCGTACCGCGCCACCATCGAGCGGCTGCGCGAGGACTTCGAGACCATCCACCACGACGAGGTGCCGCTGGCGGACGGGCGCGTGCTGGACCGCTACTCGTCCCCGCTGCGGAGCGCCGAGGGAGAGGTGTACGGGCGCATCTGGATGGTGCGCGACATCACCGAGCGCAAGCAGTTCGAGCAGGCGCTGGAAGAGGCCAAGGAAGCGGCCGAAGCGGCCAACGCGGCCAAGAGCGACTTCCTTTCGCGCATGAGCCACGAGCTGCGCACCCCCATGAACAGCATCCTGGGGTTCGGGCAGCTGCTGCAGCGCTACGGGCTTCCCCCGGAGCAGAACCGCAGCGTGGAGCACATCCTGCGCGCCGGGCGCCACCTGCTCAACCTGATCAACGAGGTGCTGGAGATCGCGCGCATCGAGGCCAACCAGCAGCAGCTTTCGCTGGAGCCCGTGCACGCGGCCACGCTGCTGAACGAGGCGCTGGCGCTGGTGCGCCCCATGGCCGAGCAGCGCCCGGTGCAGCTGGCCCTGTACGCCCCGCACCGCAGCGACGCCTTCGTGCGCGCCGACCAGCAGCGGCTCATGCAGGTGGTGCTGAACCTGCTTTCCAACGCCATCAAGTACAACCACCCCGGCGGCACGGTGGAGCTCCTGGCGCAGCCGGTGGACGCGGCGGACGGGAGCGCGTTCCTGGCCATCGGCGTGCGCGACACCGGGCCGGGGATCCCCGCCTCGCGCCTGGGCGAGCTGTTCGTGGCCTTTTCGCGGCTGGGAGCGGAGGGCTCCGGCATCGAGGGCACGGGGCTGGGGCTGGCGCTCTCCAAGCGGCTGGTGGAGCTGATGGGCGGGCAGCTCCGCGTGGAGAGCACCGTGGGCGAGGGAAGCACCTTCTGGGTGGAGCTCCCCGTGACCGAAAGCCCCCGCCAGCGCGTGGAGAGCGGCCGGGGCGACGCGCCGCGGCCGGAGCGCGAGGCGCGGCCCGCCCGGACGGTGCTGTACGTGGAGGACAACCTGGCCAACCTGGACCTGGTGGAGACCATCCTGTACGACCGGCCCGAGATCGACCTGATCCCCGCGCTGCAGGGGCGGCTGGGCCTGCAGCTGGCGCGCGAGCACCGGCCCGACCTGATCCTGCTGGACCTGCACCTTCCCGACATCAGCGGCGAGGTGGTGCTGCACGAGCTTCGCGCCGACGAGCGCACCCGCGACATCCCCGTGCTGGTGATCAGCGCCGACGCCACCACCCGCCGCGTGGAGCGCCTGCGCGAGGTGGGCGCGCGCGACTACCTTACCAAGCCCATCGACGTGGACCAGTTCCTCGCGGCGGTGGATGCCGCCCTGGGCGCGGAAGCCTGACGGTCCTTTCTCCGGAAAAGCAAACGGTATCTTGCTGGTCCCGTAACAGACTTGGAGTACAGAGGTAACAGACAAAAGCCAGAGATACAGAGGAAGCCGCTCCCCTTCCTTCCTCTGTATCTCTGGCTTTTGTCTGTTCCTCTGTACCTTTCGCCGTTGTTTTTCCGGGCTGGATCCGCAAAAAGATTTCGTATTACGGATTCGGCAGACGGTGTCATCCTGAGGGAGGCGCGCACCCTGTCTCTCCAGACGCACCATTGCCTGTGCGCCGACCGAAGGATCTTTACGATGGGCGCACGGTCCTGTTGGCTACGTGGGGATTCCACGCGAAAGGCCGCCCGTTCCCGATAGAGATTCTTCGGTCGGCGCACAGGCAATGGTGCCGGGAAGACGGTTACGCGCGGCACCTCCCTCAGAACGACACCGATCGTCCCAATCCAGTGCCTGGCGGATTTCGGTGTGAAGCCAATTGTTTTGCGGATGTGGTATCATACCAACTCCGGCAAAAGATTTTGCACGCAGAGTAGCAGAGAGACAGAGTAGCAGAGAGTTTCGTTCTGCTGCTCTGCCCCTCCGCTGCTCTGCGTGAGTGCTTTTTGTTTTTGCGGATCCGGTATCAGAGGTAGCTGAGCCACCACTCGTCGCGCCGCTGCTTTACGGCGGCGAACCAGCGGCAGAGGGGATACAGCAGCGCGACGCCCGCGAGCCAGCAGAGGTAGGCGACCGCCAGGCTGAAGCCGGCGCCGGGCTCCGGGGGAGTAAAGCCGGGCATCCCGAAGAAGTGGCTGGTCGGCTTGCCCGCCGCCAGCGAGAGCAGCAGGCCCATCCCGTGGGCCACGGGCCACTGCAGCAGGTAAAAGAACAGCGGCACGCGGCCAAAGGTCACCAGCGCCCGTCCCACCGGGCCGCGGCGCACCCCCTCCACCCACGCCAGCACCAGCAGCGCCGGCCCCAGCGTCATCAGCACGAAGTGGAGCGAAGGCGGATACTTCTGCGTGTTGATGAACGACAGCACCGTGAACGCCGCGTTCTTCTGCTGCGTCCAGTCGAACGGGTTGCCGTACAGGTTCGGCAGGCGCAGCACGATGAAGGCGGCCACCATCCCCACCCCCAGCCGCACCAGCAGGCGCCGCCGGCGCTCCGCATCCCAGCCGTACACCTGGCCCAGGCAGTAACCGCACAGCAGCACGCCGATCCACGGCAGCACCGGATACAGCACCAGCAGCCGCACGCCGAGAACCTGGATGAACCCGGGCTGGTGCAGCACCATCCACAGCGCGTCCGCCCCGTCCGCCGGCACCGGCCCGGGGGCGACGTTCCACGCATCGGTAAGGTTGTGCAGCGCCACGATCGCCACCCCGATGGCCGCGATCCACCGCGTGCGCAGGTGGATGAGCGCCGCCAGCACCATCATCCCCACCCCGATCGCCCAGATCACCTGCAGCATCCCCGGGAATGCCGCGTAGTCCAGGTCGAAGGTGACCACCAGACGGATCAGCGTGAACTCCAGGACGATGAGCCACGCGCCGCGGGTGAGCAGAAAGCGCGACAGCTCGCCCTTCGATTTTCCGCGCAGGAGCTGCAGCGCCGCGCCCGTGCCGGCCAGGAACACGAACGCCGGCGCGCAAAAGTGCGTGACCCAGCGGGTGAGGAAGAGCGCGACGGTGGTCCGCGACAGGTCCGTGGGATCGAAGAGGAGCCCGTCGCGGTGCACGTACTCGCGGGTGTGGTCCAGCAGCATCACCACCATCACCAGGCCGCGCAGCAGGTCCACGCTGTCGATGCGCACTCGCCGCCCGGGCGGGGCCGGCGCGGGGGCGGACAGGGGCCCGGGGATCACCGTCTCGGTCGCCATGCGGATCATCTTGGGGATGCGGGGAGGGTGCGCGGCGGGAGCCGGTGCGGGCGCGGCAGCCGTGGCGAACAATGC
>DASQBH010000853.1:0-2923 GCA_035635315.1 Longimicrobium sp. | reverse complement strand
TCAGGTTGCTGGCCAGCCGCGCGTTCACGGCGCCCGCCTTTTCGCGCACGGCGGCGTACAGCGGCTCCAGCGTACGCTGAAAGCGGATGGATCCCCAGACGACGAACGGCATCGGCAGCATGGCCATCCACGCCACCTCGGGCGCCATGACGAAGAAGGCGCCGCCCACCACCAGCACCGTCGTCGTCATCTGGATGATCTCGTTGGCGCCGCGGTCCAGAAAGCGCTCCAGCTGGTTCACGTCATCCCCCAGCACCGACAGCAGCCCGCCCGTGCTGCGCTCCTCGAAGTAGGCCAGATCCAGGTCCTGCAGGTGCGCGTAGCCCTCCAGCCGCAGCTCGTGCTGAACCGTCTGCGCCAGGTTGCGCCACAGCACGCCGTACAGGTACTCGAACAGCGACTCCAGCACCCACGCCACGAAGGTGATGGCGGCCAGCACCACCAGCTGCTGGCGCGGATCGGGAAAGCCCCAGCTGGCGATCAGGGAGTCGCTGCCGCGGACCACCACGTCCACCGCCACGCCGATCAGCGCCTCGGGGGCCAGGTCGAACAGCTTGTTGATGACGGAGCACGCCGACGCCGCCCACACCTGCCTGCGGTGCGGGCGCGCCTTGTGGATCAGCCGGCGCAGCGGGTGCGCCGCCGCGCCGGCAGGGTTCTGGTCTGGCACGATCGATCGATGCTGCGGGATGCGGGGCGCCCGTGCGGCGCGCCGCATCTTACCATCCGCCGCCGCGCGCGAACAACCGTCCGGTGGATTGTGGGATGCGGCGGCGCTGCGTACGATCCATCATGCCCACTCGCTCCTGGTCCAGCCGTACGCCCGGCACCTTTCGGCTGATCCTGCTGCTGTGCGTCTTCGGCCCGCTCTCCATCTATCTGGTCTGGGCGGCCTTCATCGCGCCGGACGACAGCCTGCCGCACCCGGTGGCGGCGGAGTTCCGGCTGGCGGCGGTGGACGGAAAGCCGCCCGGCAGGATCGGATGCTACGGCCACAGGCCCGGGGGCAGGATGCTGCTGGGGCAAGACGGGCGCTGGTGGATGCGCCAGGTGAACTGCAAGGTCCAGTATGGACTGGAGGTGGAAGTGGGCACCTACCGCTGGTCCGGAGACACGCTGGTCATCCACCGGCCCGGCGCGCGCCCGGGAGAGTTCCCCCGCCGCTTCCTGCTGCTGCGCGGCGACACCATCGACGTCGTCCGCGGGACCCGGGAGGGGAAGTCCGTCTCCCGCTACGTGCGCGTCCGCCCGCGACCCTGATCCGGCGACGACGAGAAACATCACGCCCGCCCTGCGGGTACGCGGATTGCCCCGGATCCATCGGTGGCGTTCCGAATCCGGTAACCCGCAGTCCCGCAGGATCATGCGCATCATCAACCCTGTCCTTCGCCGCGCCGGCACGCTGGCGCTGGTGGCGGCGGCCTTCGCGTCCGCACAACTGGACGCGCAGTCGCGCCCCCGCCCCCGCCGCGAGGAGCCGCGGCCGTCGAGCACCCGGCCCTCCGACACGCGCCCCTCGCAGACGCGGCCCCAGGCGCAGCGTCCGCCCGCCGACCCGCTGACGCGCGTGCGCTCGCGGGCGCTGGCGCGCGGTGGCTACGCGGTGGTGGTGGACCTGGACGTGAACCGGCTGTACTTCGCCAAGGGGCGGCGGGTGCTGTGGTCGGCGCCGGTGGGCACGGGGACGGGGATGCGGGTGCAGCACGACGACGGCGAGTGGGACTTCGCCACGCCCAACGGCACCTTCCACGTCACCTACAAGGACATCGAGCCGGACTGGATCGCGCCGGACTGGTACTTCGTGGAGAACGGGCTGCGCGTGCCGGGCCCGGACTCCGACGCGCGCCGCTTTCCGCGCGGGCTGGGCGCCGCGGCCGTCTTCATCGGCCAGGGGCTGGCCATCCACGGCACCGACAAGCCGGAGCTGCTGGGCCAGCGCGTGTCGCACGGCTGCATCCGCCTGGCCAACGCCGACGCGCTGCGGCTGTTCCACAATGTGCAGGTGGGGACGGAGATCGTGATCGTGGGCGGGCGCAACATCACGCCCGCGCCGGCGCCGCGCCCGGCCTCCACCTCCGCCCGCCGCAGCGGCCCGCCGCCGCGCGACCCGCTGATCGTGGAACTGGAGGGCGAGCACACCTACGACCTGCTGGAGCGCCTGGACGACGAGCTGTTCGCCGCCGTGGCGGCCAGCGGTGCGTCGACGAAGTGGCACCAGACGGCCAGCGTGCTGCTGCTGCGCGGCGCCAAGGACGATGACGACGACGCGCTCACCGGCCTGCTTTCGCGGGTTACCGAGCTGGGCGCCGGCCCGCTGCGGGACGAGTACGCCACCTTCCTGGCGGACGCCTTCAACCAGGGCCCGCTGCGCACCATGGAGGCGATGGCGCTGCTGGACCGCGACACGCGCACCGCCGTGGCGCGCTCCATCGTGGAGAGCAGCCTGGGCCTGTACCCGGGCGATCCCAACAGCGTCAGCGCGCCCTGGCCCACACGCCGCGCCCCCCGCACCGCCGTGCGCCGCAGCGCCCAGCGCGCCTGGGACGCCCTGCAGACGGCCGAGAGCGCGTACCGCGAGCGCGCGGGGCTGGCGTCGCGGTAGGCCCTCACCCGCTCGCCTGGGCTCGCACCCTCTCCCGCAAGCGGGAGAGGGTATAAACGTCGCACCTGCCTGCTGCGGCACTCCGCCTTTTGCAGTTGAAGCCCCGCGCAGTTTGCGGGGTTTTCGCTGTTCCAGCCGCGGGTTCACCCGCCCGGGAAAGACCCGGCCGGCGACGACACGGCACGATGCAGATTGCGCGTCTGGTCGTGCCTTTGTACCGTCCGGTCCGCCGGGCGAATGAATTCGCGGCTGGGAAAACGTAATGTCCGCCTGCGCGGACCGCTCGTGCCGCACGCCGACCCTGTGCACACCCTCGGCCCC
>DASQBH010000852.1:0-2147 GCA_035635315.1 Longimicrobium sp. | reverse complement strand
CCCCCTCGGGGGTGCGGTCGCTGGAGGAGTTCGGCGGCGCCACCTGGATGGATGCCGTGAGCCCCGCGGCCGCGCGCGCGCTGCGCATCGCCCAGCGGGCGGCGAACACCGCCGCCGGCACCCCGGCCGCGCTGCGCCTGGCCCGCGCCGCCCGGGCGCTCGCCGCGGCCGATGAGGCGCCCTGATCCGACCGCGAAAAGAACTGGTCTCACACAGAGTCAACAGAGTCAACAGAGTGGATCGCTGGCGCAGGGTCGATCTTCGTACCGCCGGCAAAAGACCTTGCACGCAGAGCAGCAGAGGGGCAGAGCAGCAGAGGACACCCTGCCGCTCCTCTGATGCTCTGCCTCTCCGCTGCTCTGCGTGAATGGTGTTTGCGGATCCGATATACATTGCGGAGCACGTCGCGAGGCACGAGAAAACTCTGTTGGCTCTGCTGACTCTGTGTGAGGCCCTTCTTTGGTGGATCGGGACGAAGCGTCGGCGGACGGCACAGGTGCTCTTCTTTCCGGGTGCGGGACGGGATCCGGAGCGTCGCCGTGCATCCCGCGGCCCCGACGGCCACGATATGCCATCCCGGCAGGAGTCGCGGGCGGTGTGGATGCGGAGGGGCGGGCGGCGCGCGCGTTCGCTTGCCGCGTACCGGGACGCGGCCTATGTTCCCGCGGTTTTTCCCGTTCCGCCCTCCACCGCCGGCTACGGCCACAGGACGATGACGCAGGAGCCCGCAGTCGAGCAGCTGATCGCGCGTGGCAAGGAGGCGCTGGCGCGCAACCAGTACCTGGCCGCGCTGGACGACCTGCAGGCCGCCGCCGCGCGCCGGCCCGAGTTCGCCGACGTGCAGAACCTGTCGGGGGTGTGCCTGTCCATGCTGGGCCGCCCCGACGAGGCGCTGGCGGCGTTCACGCGCGCCACCGAGCTCAACCCGGGGTACGTGGAGGCGCAGCTGAACCGCGCCATCACGCTGAACGACCTGGGGCGGCTGGACGAGGCCCGCGCCGCCTTTGCCCGCGCCGCCGAGGCGGACGAGGAAAAGGGCGGGGGCGGACGCTTCTCCTCGGCCGCGGCGGCCCGGCTGGCCAACCTGCACGGCGAGCTGGCCGAGACGTACGAGCAGGCGGGCGCGCCCGAAGAGGCGGTGGAGCAGTACCGCCGCGCCGTGGAGCTGCGCCCCCGGTTTCTTGACATCCGCACCCGCCTGGGGCGCACCCTGAGCGAGCTGGGGCGCCACGACGAGGCGCGCGCGGAGCTGCAGGCGGTGCTGGACCACAACCCCGCCTTCGTGCAGGCCCGCTCCAACCTGGGGCTGGCCCTGTTCCGCGCGGGAGAGCTGGACGCCGCCGAGGCGGAGTGGCGCCGCTGCCTGGCCCAGCAGCCGGGGAGCGCGCAGGTCTCCGCCTACCTGGGAATGCTGGAGCGGCGCCGCGCCGACGGCGCGTCCGCCTGATTTTTTCGCGCCATCGAACCTGCGGGCCACCCGCGGGTACATGCAGCCCATGACCGATCCGAGACTTTTCCGCAGGGCCGCGCTCGCCCTCCTCGTAGCCGCGGCCCTCCCCGGCTGTGCCCTGTTCCGCACCCCCCCGCCGCTGACCGTGGAGTCGGCGTACGCGCAGGGGATGGAAGCGTACAACGCGGGCCGCTGGCGCCGCGCCTCCGAGCTGCTGGGGCAGTTCGTCCCCAACGCCACCTCCGACCCGCGCCTCAAGGGCGCGCTCATGGCGCTGGGGCGCGCGCACCTGGAGATGCGCGAGTACGTGAGCGCCACCGCGCAGTTCCTGCGCGTGGCCACCGAGTTTCCCCGCGACCCCGAGGCGCAGGACGCGCGCTTCGGGCTGTGCGACGCGTACCACCGCCTGTCTCCCCGTCCGCAGCTGGACCCGGAGTACACCAACGCCGCCATCACCTACTGCGAGTCGTTCGCCTCCATCTACCCCGGCACCCCGCAGGCCGCGCAGGCGCAGGGGTGGGTGGTGGAGATGCGGGGGAAGCTGGCCGAGAAGGCGTACCAGAACGGCTTCTTCTACTTCCGGCGCGGGCTGTACGACGCCGCCGTGGTGTACTTCAACGAGGTGCTGGCCGGGTTCCCCGAGACGGCGTGGGCCCCCCGGGCGCTGCTGCGCCTGACGGAGGCGTACGACCGCATG
>DASQBH010000851.1:0-4671 GCA_035635315.1 Longimicrobium sp. | reverse complement strand
GAAGACATCATCCGCCGCAGCTTTCGCATGGCGGACCGCGTGATCGTGGCCGTGGCCTACAGCGCCACGCAGGTCAAGCAGGGGATGTTCACGGTGCAGGCGCGGGTGGAGATGATCCGCGAGACCTTTGCCGACGAGCCGCGCGTGGTGCCGATGTCGTTCGCGGGGCTGCTGGTGGATTTCGCCAAAGCGCAGGGGGCCAGCCTGATCGTCCGCGGGCTGCGGGCGGTGTCGGACTTCGAGTACGAGTTCCAGATGGCGCTGATGAACCGCAAGCTGTGGGACGGAATGGAGACCGTCTTCATGGCGCCGGACCTGGAGCACCTGTACCTCTCCTCCTCCCTCGTCCGCCAGATCGCCTCGCTGGGCGGCGACGTGTCGCCGTTCGTCCCCCCGGCCGTCCTGGCGCGGCTCCAGGCCAAGTTCAGCAAATCCACGACATGAGCTTCATCGACAGCGTACGCGCGCGGGCAAAGGCCAACCCGCGCCGCATCGTGCTTCCCGAGGGCGCCGACGAGCGCATCCTGGTGGCCGCCGCGCGCCTGGCGAAGGAGGGGCTGGCGCATCCCACCGTGCTCGGCGGGCCGGAGATCGGCGCGGAGCTCCAGCGGCTGGGCGCGGAGGGCGTGGGGCTGGTGGATCCCGCGCACGATCCGCGGCGTCCGGATCTGGCGAAGAGGCTGTACGAGCGGCGCAAGGCCAGGGGGCTCACGGAGGACGAGGCGTTCCGCAAGTCCGCGGATCCGCTGTACTTCGGCGCGCTGCTCCTGGCCGCGGGCGAGGTGGACGCCTGCGTGTCTGGCGCGATGAACACCACGGGCGACGTGCTGCGCGCGGCGCTCTGGGCCGTGGGGCCGGCGGAGGGGATCCGCACCGTCTCGTCCTCGTTCTACATGGTGGTCCCCGACTTTCGCGGCGCGGGCGAGGAGGTGCTGACCTACTCCGACGCCGCCGTGGTCCCCGATCCCACCGCCGAGCAGCTGGCCGATATCGCCGTGGCCGCCGCGGATGCCCGCCGCCGAGTGGTCGGCGACGACCCGCGCGTCGCCTTGCTCTCGTATTCCACCAAGGGGAGCGCCGAGGGGCCGCTGGTGGACGAGGTGCGGCAGGCGCTGGAGATCTTCAGGCAGAAGATGCCCGGGGTGCCCGTGGACGGCGAGATGCAGGCGGACGCGGCGCTCATCGAGAGCGTGGGCGCGCGCAAGGCGCCCGGCTCGCCGGTGGGCGGCAAGGCGAACGTCCTCATCTTCCCGGACCTGAACGCCGGCAACATCGCCTACAAGCTCACGCAGCGCCTGGCCAACGCCGAGGCTGTGGGCCCCATCATCCAGGGCCTCGCGCGCCCGTGCAGCGACCTGTCCCGCGGCGCCGACGCCGACGACATCGTCAACGTGGCCTGCATCATGAGCCTGCTCGCCGTCTGAAAAGAGGGGTTCACGCGGAGGACGCGGAGGAACAAAAAAGGGGACGCGGATGGCGCTTTCATCCGCGTCCCCTCTCGTTTTCTCCGCGTGATCGTTCTTTGAGGATTCGGGATGAGCTGCCGCGGTTCGCCCCGCTTTGGACGCGGCTCGTCCCATCATGCTGGATTTTTAGCATCTAGGCAGCCTATCGTCTGCGGGTGCCCGTCCAGGGCGGACACGTCCGTCTTCATCTGCCCCCGTACACGAGCGTCCTGATGCGCCCCGCGATCGTCCCCGCCTGCATCACCGTCCTCGCATCCCTCGCCTTCGCCGCCTCCACCTACGCCGGATCGCCGCCGCGGAAGCCGGCGGACGCGGGGAGCGCGGCCGTGCTGGCCCAGCTGCCGGACGGCGAGTTCAAGCGCCGCTTCGTGCTGGACTGCACGGGGTGCCACCAGCTGGACGAGCGGGTGGCGTATCCGGGCGGACGGGCGCGGACCGCGGAGGAGTGGGAAGAGGCGATCCGGCGGATGGTGGGGTTCGCGGGGGCCGGCACGCCGTTCCCCATCATCTCCGCCGAGCGCGACCCGGCGCAGACCGCGCGGTGGCTCGCCGCCAACCTGCGCACGCCGCCGGCCGCGCCCACGGCAGCGGGGGCGTCGGAGGTGGCGGGGACGGTGCGCGCGTACCCGCTCCCCGAGCCGCGCGACCTGCCCCACGACCTGGCGCTGGACCGCGACGGCCGGGTGCTGATCACGGGGATGATGACGGGGCGGATGTATCTCCTGGACCCGGAGAGCGGCGCGTTCGAGACGGAGGACATCCCGGTGGAGCGGGCCAACCCCCGCGCGCTGGACGTGGGCCCCGACGGCGCGTGGTGGGTGCTGCTGGGCGCCCCTCGGCAGATCGCCCGGCGCGATCCGCGGAGCGGGGAGTGGCGCGCCCACGACATCGGCATGTATCCCCACAGCATCCAGCGCGACGCGCGGGGCCGCATCTGGTTCAACGGCCACTTTACGCGCGATCCGGAGCTCATCGGCTACCTGGACGAGGCCACCGGCGCCGTCCGCACCTTTCCCGTGCCCAACACGGAGGCACTGCGGGCGGGGAACGGGCCCATCCCCTACGACCTGCGCATCGCGCCCGACGGCACCGTCTGGGGGACGGAACTGCACGGCAACCGGCTGATCCGCTTCGATCCACAGGCCGAGCGCTTCCGCACGTACGACCTGCCGACCGCCCACAGCGGGCCGCGGCGGATGGACGTCGCCGCGGACGGGAGCGTGTGGATGGCGCAGTACGCGGCGGGGAAGATCGCGCGCTTCGATCCACGGACGGAGCGGTTCACCGAGCACGCGCTCCCCGATGCGAACGCGCTCCCGTACGTGGTGCGCGTGGACGACGCGCGCGGCCGCGTGTGGGTGGGCACCGGCGCGGGCAACCGCATCTACCGGCTGGACACGCTCTCCGGCCGCTGGACCGCGCACCCGCTCCCCGCGCCCGGCGCGCTGATCCGCCACATGGCGCTCGATCCGCGCACGGGCGAGCTGTGGGCGGCGTACGGCGCCTCCCCCGGCGTCCCCGCCCTCATCGTCCGCGTCCGCGAGGAGTAGACGGACGACCGCGCATCGTCCGCGGAACCAACCCCGGCGTTCCGGGTTCTTTGCCGCGCCCGCCGCTCCCCGACGCGGCGGGCGTGGTGCATCCCCCCACCCCGGACGCGCTTCATGATCTCCCTT
Organism: Longimicrobium sp.; assembly: GCA_035635315.1. Taxonomy (GTDB): domain Bacteria; phylum Gemmatimonadota; class Gemmatimonadetes; order Longimicrobiales; family Longimicrobiaceae; genus Longimicrobium. The sequence goes on along the minus strand of DASQBH010000851.1, from coordinate 1,529 downwards.
CGCTTCCTCCTCCCGCTTCTCCTCCTCGCGATCGCCGCTCCTCCCGCCGCCGCAGCGCAGCTGACGTTCGGCGGCATCCCATGGGGCACGCCGGCGGATTCCGCGACGGCGGCCATCCAGCGTGCCGGGTTCGTGCTGCGCGGGGAGGACCAGGACGGCGATCGGGTGTTCGGCGACGCGGAGGGCGTGGACCTGGTGACGATGTTCGACTCCGCCGGGCTGGTGGGCGTCAACCTGGAATGGTCGCGGCCGGTGGACGCACTCCCCGGGCGCGCCGAACGAAGCGTCGGGAGAGGACGAGGAGCCGTCCATGGCGTGGCAGCGGGACGGCGTTAGCGTGTGGCTGTTCCTGTTCCCGCGCGGCGGGGGCCGGGACAGCATGCTCTCGCTGCGCTACGAAGGACCCGCCTGGGAAGCGGAGTTCGAGCGCCGCAACGAGGCGGAACGCGCGCGGGAGGCGGACGAGGAGGAGAACGGCCGCGCCGACACCACCGCGTACGGCGACTGGCTGCGCGTGTACAGCGACGCCCGCGACTTCACCCGGGTGGATACGGTGCGGTTCACGCGCCGCGGCGACCGGCTGTACCACGCCCGCTTTCTGGACCACTGGTTCCAGACGCGGCGCCTGGAGAACGGGATGATGTACAGCGGCGCCATCACCGAGGTAGAACTCGACTGCCGGCGGATGACGACCCGACTGCTGCGGACGATTCCGCTCTACTCCCACCGTGCCCTTCCCGCCCTCGACGGACCCCGCTGGCTGCCGCCGATGCCCAACGCGAACCACGCGCGGGCGGTGTCGGCCGCCTGCGCCGCGCTCGGGCGGCAGCCGGTGCGGGAGCCCGGATAAAGCCGGGAGAGGGCGAAAACGCGTACGCAACGGTTGCGCGCCGCACGCGGGGGGCGTACCGTGTGGTCCATAAGGGGCGCGGCCCGTGCCCCGCGTGGGGCGCGGATGGCACTGGGCTTGCTCCGCGCCCTTTGCTGACGCGGTTTTCCCCCGGACCTGAGGATCATTGAGGAGCCATGAGCTTCCAGACGAGCAAGAACAACGGTGTGGTGGTGGTGGACGTGGACGGGCAGCTCATCGTCGGCAACCGGCAGGAGCTGAAGCAGAAGGTGCTTGACGAGCTGGAGGGGGGCGAGCGCAAGTTCCTCATCGACTTTTCCAACACCGGCTACATCGATTCGTCCGGGCTGGGCGTGCTGGTGAGCCTGTCCAAGAAGATCCGCGAGCAGGGCGGCGAGCTGCGGCTGGCCAACCTCAACGAGGACCTTCGCACGCTCTTCGAGCTCACCAAGCTCGACACCCTGTTCAACATCGCCGACTCGCGCGAGGACGCCCTCACGGGCTTCTGAGCCGAGCGCGGTACTCACGCATGAGAACGGCCGCCGCAGCCGCTCCGGGGGCACGTTTCCCGGCGCGGCTCGCCGCGTTAGGTGCCATGAACCCCTGTCCCGTCCGCGCCCCCCGCGCGGAGCCCCGCTGACGGTGGCGGCGCGATCCGGCGGCGCCGGGCCCGACGCCT
>DASQBH010000850.1:0-2857 GCA_035635315.1 Longimicrobium sp. | reverse complement strand
CTTGGGCTGGCAAGGTCCTTCGGTCGCCGCCATGGATCAAGCAAAGCGAAGGACTTGCGCGCGGCTCCCTCAGGATGACTGGTTCATGATTCCGGTTCCTCAACACCCTCTCAGAATGACAGTTTGGCCGGAGCCGGTATTCGCAATGACAGAGCGCGGTGTGCTGGGGCGTTCTCCAGCCAGACAACGGCGTTCTTCATCAGACAACAACGATCCCAACGCGGCCGCGGAGCCCCGTGTCTGCCTTTGATGGCCCGAGGTGCTAAGTACTTGCCATCCCGCGCCGCGGTGCTAGTATCGAACGTTCGAACTGGATCAGACCACCGGCGCGGCTGGACCCGCGCCCGCGCGAGCATCATCCGGAATGAAGGCATCGAACACCCCACTGGCCGCCGCCCTGCTGATCGCGGTGACCGCCGCGGCGTGCGGGGGCGCCGCGCGCGCCACGCCGGCGCCCGGCCCGGGCGTACCCGCCGCCGTGGACACCCACGGGACGCACACCGCCGCGGCGGACGCGCCGGTGGTGAACAACGGCGGCCATCCGTGGACGGAGGCGGACGTGCGCTTCATGTCGTCCATGATCGGCCACCACGCGCAGGCCATCCAGGTGGCGCGGCTGGCGCCCACACACGGGGCCAGCCCGGCCGTGCAGCGGCTGGCGGCGCGGATCATCGGCGCGCAGGAGGACGAGATCGCCACCATGCAGCAGTGGCTGCGCGACCGCGGCCAGCCGGTGCCCCAGGCGGACGCGCACCACCACGGGCACGGCGCGGCGCTGATGCCGGGGATGCTGACGGAGGCGCAGATCGCGCAGCTGGACGCGGCCCGCGGCGCGGACTTCGACCGGCTGTTCCTTACCCTGATGATCCAGCACCACGGCGGCGCCGTGACCATGGTGGAGCAGCTGTTCGGCAGCTACGGCGCCGGGCAGGACGAGACCGTGTTCAAGTTCGCCAGCGACGTGAACGTGGACCAGGCCACCGAGATCGACCGGATGCAGCGGATGCTGGAAGAGCTTCTCTTCGCCACCCCTGGCCCGTGAAGGACCCGTTGCACCAGCGCATGACCCACTCCACCCGAATCCAGGACACCGTGATGCCATCCGCTTCCCCGCCCCGCCCCGCGCGGGTGCGATCCGCCGCCGCCCGGCTGCTGACGCTGTCGCTGGCCGGCGTGCTCTCCGCCGCCGCGCTGCCGGCCCCCGCGGCCGCCCAGGGCGGCTCGTCCACCCCGGACCCCCGCGTGGGGCTGCGGGCCGGCCGCTTCGACGCCGAAGAAGCGATTTCGAACCTGCGCGTGCTCTCGCGCAACCGCCCGGCGGCGGAGTTCGCGGGCGCCACCAGCAGTGACCTGGCGTTCACCGGCAACTACGCCATCCAGGGCAACTACAACGGCTGGATGATCTGGGACATCTCCAATCCCGCCCAGCCCACCATGGTCAAGGGCTTCGTCTGCCCGGCCTCGCAGAGCGACGTCTCCGTCTACCGCAACCTGCTCTTCGTCTCGGGCGAGGGGCTCACGGGGCGGCTGGACTGCGGCACGCAGGGGGTGCGCGACACGGTGAGCCAGGAGCGGCTGCGCGGCCTGCGCATCTTCGACATCACCGACATCCGCAACCCGCGCAACGTGGGCAACGTGCAGACGTGCCGCGGCAGCCACACGCACACCGTGCTGGTGGACCCGGACGACCGCGACAACGTCTACGTGTACATCAGCGGCTCCGCCGGCGTTCGCTCGCCCAGCGAGCTGCCGGGGTGCGTGAACGACACGCCGGACCGTAACCCCAACTCGGCGCTCTTCCGCATCGAGGTGGTCAAGGTGCCGCTGGCCAACCCGGCGGCGGCGGCCATCGTGAGCTCGCCGCGCATCTTCAACGACCTGACGGCGCCCCCGCGCCACGGCGAGGCGCAGGCGGACCTGGCGGCTGCGCGGGCGCGCGGCGCGTTCGTGGTCACCGTGAACGGGCAGGACCGCGTGGTGCAGCAGGGCTTTGTGAACGCGGTGCTGGACAGCATCGTCCGCGCGCGGGGCGGCACCGGGCGCGCGCAGGCCACGGCGGCGGACAGCGCCTCCGCGCGCCAGGTGCTCCCCGGGCTGGTACAGCAGTCGCTGGGCGAGAACCGCCCGCGCCCCGGGCCCACGCAGTGCCACGACATCACCGTCTACCCGGAGATCGGGCTGGCGGGCGGCGCGTGCGAGGGGTACGGGATGCTGCTGGACATCAGCGACCCGGTGAACCCGCGGCGCATCGCGGCGGTGGCGGACAGCAACTTCTCGTACTGGCACTCCGCCACGTTCAACAACGACGGCACCAAGGTGCTGTTCAGCGACGAGTGGGGCGGCGGCGGCCAGCCCAAGTGCCGCGCCACGGACCCGGCCGAGTGGGGCGCCGACGCCATCTTCACCATCTCGCGCGACAGGCAGATGCAGTTCCGCAGCTACTACAAGCTGCCGGCGCCGCAGACGAGCTTCGAGAACTGCGTGGCCCACAACGGCTCCATGATCCCCATCCCGGGGCGTGACGTGATGGTGCAGGCGTGGTACCAGGGCGGCATCTCCGTATTCGACTGGACGGACGCGGCACGCCCGCGCGAGATCGCCTTCTACGACCGCGGGCCGGCGGACAGCACGCGCATGGCGGCCGGCGGGTCGTGGTCGGCGTACTGGTACAACGGCGTGATCGTGAGCTCCGAGATCTCGCGCGGGCTGGACATCCTGGAGCTGGCCCCCAGCGCGCACCTGTCGCAGAACGAGATCGACGCGGCGAAGTCGGTACGGTACGAGTACCTGAACCCGCAGGGCCAGCCCAGGATGGTGTGGCCGGCCTCGTTCGCGCTTTCCGGCGCGTACCTGGACC
>DASQBH010000849.1:0-2178 GCA_035635315.1 Longimicrobium sp. | reverse complement strand
CACCGGGTTCAGGATCAGGTGCTCGCCCGCGAAGAACGCCTTCAGGATCGTCCCCAGCGCCCCGGCCACGGTGGAGTGCCCCGACCCGTACGCCGGGTGGATCGGCGACCCCTCGGCGAACGCCTGCGGGAGGAGGTAGGTGCCTCCCTCGGGAAAGCGCCGCAGGTTGGCGTTCTGCCGCTGGTTGTGGGTGAAGATGGTCGGCAGCACGTTGGCGACCAGCCGCGCGTAGTTGGCGGCGTGGAAGGGGTAGACCGTCGCGCCCGTCTGGTGGTTGTGAATGCGTCCGCCGAACTCCTCGGGGCGCAGCCGCCGGTGCACCGACCACTTCTGATACCACACCGCCTTGAGCGCCCGGTCCATGGTCTCCACCAGGAGCGAGATCAGGTGCGGTGCGCCGAAGGTGGCAAAGCCGATCTGCTTGGCCGCCTTGCCCGGGAACTGCTCCTCGAACGGCGCGGCCGGGTTCACGTACGGAAGGCACCGGGCGAACTCCACCGCCCGCCCGGGGCGCGCCTCGCAACGCCGCAGCGGCTCGTCGGGCGAGAGCAGCTGCAGCGCCGCGTTCAGGAAGGCGTTGAAGGTGAGGTCCACGTGCACGTACTGCGCGAGGTCGCGCCCGTTGCGGATCCAGCGGAACACGTCGTCGCAGGCCGACTGCTCGCGGTCGCACCCGTCCTGCACCGCCAGCCACTCGTTGTAGGCGGTAAGGTAGTCGATGTGCGGCTGCAGGGTGCGGATCTGCCCGGGGATGAACTGCGCCCCGTACGGCGTGTCCATGTAGAGGAACTGCGAGATGTACGGCCCCACCTCGCTTCCCGGGGCAAGGCCGCGGAAGAGGGTGGCGTTCGACGCGGTGGGAGCGAAGATGCAGTTGTACCCGGCCAGGTCCAGCCGGGCCTGGTTGATCAGCGGGTCCGTGGCGTACTGGTTGAAGGCGACGTCTCGCGCCAGCGCCATCCAGTAGAGCTCGGCGATCTCGGAGATCTCCTCGGCGCTGCTGAACTTGGGCGCCGGGGGCAGGCAGAGCGCGTGCGAGTCGAAGCCTTCCAGATCGAACGCGAAGGCCGCCTGCGGGTTTTCCAGCGGCCGCCGGCGCACGCGGCACTCCAGCGCGGACGGCACGCCCGACGGGATCGGCGGCATGCAGTCCGGGCAGCACCCCAGGTTGATGTCTTCGAACAGGTTGGGGTTTGCCGTGGCCAGGGCGCCCAGCAGCTTGCAGTACTCGGTGCTGTTCACCTCGCCCAGGGCGTTGTGCGGAAGCCCCTTGGTGTAGCTGGCGATGAAGCGGTTGGGAAAGGCGCCGAACTGGAACTCGCTCTCATCGCAGTTGCACGGGTGGCTGCGCGGCGAATGCGCCTCGTTCGCGGCCTGCAGCCGTACGGCGCGGCTCAGGTCCTGCCGCTCCTCGGGACTGCATGGGCCCAGCTCGCAGCCGACGTTGCAGATCGCCGGCGGAGTGGGTGGATCCGTGATGCATCCGGGACCCTGATCACATCCCGCGGGAAGGGTGCGGGGAGGGCACGGGAAAGCCATGGAGCACCTGCCTTGAGAAAGGAGGGGCTGGCGCACCGGCGGGAAGTCGCCGGCGGGAAGGAGCGCAAAGGGCCAAAAGGTACACGAAGTATGCACATACCGGCTCATCGGCGCGCCTTCATTCCTGCATACCTCCGCGTCTTTTCAAAGGTTTCAAGTGGTCATAGAGTTTATTTAAACGTTGTTAAACAATGGTTTATTGCTATCTTCCAGGTTTCTCCGCGTGACGGATTGTGTCAATTTTCCACAGGCCCCGATTGGGCTCCACGGACGACTTCCTGCGGGGGGAATTCCGCGTGTGGGATCGGGCGCGTCTGATGCCGTATCCCACATCATGCAGCGAAGGACGCGAAATGCGAGAGCCGGACCTGTCTACTCCAGGAAAGGCCGGGTACACCAACCCGTCGCAACCTCAACAGGTTAGCGCGAAACGTGCGGGCTCGGCGCTTGCAGCGCATGGATGGCTCGTGCCGGCGCTTTCCGGGCCGGCCCCGCGGGATCAGGATGGAAGGGGACAGGACGATGCAGGCTGTACTCGCCCCGCCAGACGTTCTGCGCGCCCGCAGCGCGCCCCGCCCTCCCGCGCCCGGGCGGCGGGGCCACGCGGTGCAGTTCTACGAGGGCGAGGACTTTCTGTAC
>DASQBH010000848.1:0-6280 GCA_035635315.1 Longimicrobium sp. | reverse complement strand
GGCGGCGTGGGGATCTCCGCGGGCTTCGTGGGCTTCTCGAGGGTCACGTCGCGCGCGATGCGGCCGAACTGGTTGAGGATGTTGGCCACCGACAGGTCCTCGTACGCGCCAAAGAAGACGAACGGCTTTACGTCGTTCCTGTAGACGTAGTCGCCGAACGCCTCGGGAAACTCGCGTACGGGGCTGGGCGGGGGATCTATCACGTACTGAAACAGGTCGTCGAACAGCTCGCCGAAGTTCTTGAGAAAGGTGAAGATGTAGTCCTCGAAGCTGAAGTCGTACGAGGTGATGACGCCCATCTGCGTGTCGTTCTCCAGGAACACGAAGCGGGCAAAGTGGATCTTGGCGTCGTTGGCGAGCGACGCGCCGCCCAGCCCGGCCTTGATGAGCGCGGCCTTCATCATCTGCACGTTGCTGTGCTCCGGATTCACCTGCTCCGGCCTGATGCGCATGATGAGCGTGAGCGGGTTCTGCGCGTAGTACGGACCGCACGGCTGATCTTTCCGTTTCATGTTCCTCCGAACCGGACCGCGGGTGACGTGTTGTAGAGCGGGAAGGGTGTGGCGGATGGACGATGGGTGAGGGGTGGGATGAGATCCTGCGACGGAATCGTGGTGCAGTTCAGATTCCATGATAGGCGGAAGATGGATGTCCCGGCAACGATCTCGTCCGGCGGATGGCAGGCCGGGATTCGCCCGTCCCCGGGATCTGCGCCGATCCATCAACCCGTGGCACCGCCCACCCGACGGCTTCCGGAAAGCTTGGAGCGAAGTCGTCGACGCCGTATCGTCTACCACGAGATGGAGGGAGCAAGCATCGACCACGGGTTCATGGGCACGGGACGCAGCATGGCCGAGAAGCGGGACGGGGACGGTTCCGGGGAAGGCGGTGGATCGGGCGGGGTGCGTGTTCGATGCCGGTCCTGCGGTGGCGCGGTGGTGGCGGACGTGGACGGGCGCTGCCCGGCGTGCTTGTTGGCCGTCGATGGAAGGAGCGTGGAAGCGTCGCCGCGGGATCCGCGCGTCGAAGCGTCGCGGCTGAACCGGCGCCTCGAAGCGGCGCGTCGAAGGCCGCGCTTCGCCGCGTCGCCGCGGAATCGGCGCGCCGAAGCGTCGCCGCGGAACCAGCGCGACGGCGTCGACACGCTGGGAGAGGTGCTGCTCGTTGTGAAAGGTACGTTCGCGATCATCGCCCTCGTTTACCTGGTGGTCAGCTGTGGCGGATAGGAGATCGGCGGCCAGGTTCTCTCCATCGGCGCCGTACGCCCACCTCCCGAGCGCCGGCGACAGCGACGACACCATGCACACACGCCCCCTTCCACACCGGGAGGGGGCGTGTCCGCGAATACGCTGAATTCGAGGGTGAGGCGGCTCCATGGGATACGGGTGACGGCCGACGGAGCAGCAACGCCTCGCTCGGTGCCTGCGTTGCGCGTTTGCGGGTGCGGAGAATACATTCACCTGCAATTGTTCCGGTTGGGAACAATTGCGAGTGGGTCGGTTCTCGCGGCTCGTCTCGTCCGGAGCATGGGGAGACGGCCCGCGAGCCGGGTTCCACGCCGTCCGCCCGCGGAGCGAATGAATTCGCCGCTGGAAAATCGCAAAGTCCGCCTTCGCGGACTGTGGCCGCCGGTGCCACGCGCGCGACAGGCGTGGCTGTGGGCCGCGCGTCCTGGTGGCCGACTCGCAGTCCGCGCAGGCGGACTTCGTGCCTTTCCAGCCGCGGTTTCAACCGCCGGGACGGAGCCGGTCATGCGCGCCGGGTAGCGGACGCGCCGGAGCATGAGACGCCGCACACCCCCTGGCCGCCGAGTCCGCGCAGGCGGACTTTGCGTTTTTCCAGCGGCGAATTCATTCGCTCCCGCGGGCGGACGGCACATTACCGAGCCAGATCCGCAAGAGCATCATTCGCCCGGCAAGGCCGGCGGCACGACTCCTTCGGGTTTGCCCGGCAAGGCCGGCGGCACGACTCCTTCGGGTTTGCCCGGCAGGCCGGCGGCACGACTCCTTCGGGCATGGGCGACAGGCGGACGGCACGTGTCCATCCGGAATTGCACCGAGCCTCGCCGTACCCGGTGCTCCATGCTCGAACTCCGCTCCGCGCGCCCGTGGCCCGCATCATGACGCGTGGGCGATCCGACGCCGTACCGCAGCCCCATCGAACGAAATCCATGCAAAACGAGTCCGCCACCATCGACCCCGCCGCACCGCCGGCCGCCGCATCCTCCGCCGTGCCGCCGGAGCCGGAGACACGCGCCGAGGACGTGCCCCTGCACGAGGACGTGCGCTGGCTGGCGGCGGCGCTGGGGCGGGTGATCGGGCGGCTGGAGGGGCCGCAGGCGCTGGAAACCGTCGAGGGGCTGCGCCAGGCCTGCCGCGACCGCCGCCGCGGCGACCCCGGCGCGCCGACGTTCGAGCAGCTGCTGGAGCGCGTGGCCGCGCTGCCGCTGGAGGCGTGCGCATCCGCCGCGCGGGCGTTCACCCTCTTCTTTCTCCTCATCAACACCGCCGAGCAGGTGCACCGCGTGCGCCGCCGCGCCCACTACCTGCGCCAGGCCGGCAGCGAGCCGCAGACGGCGTCCGCGCGCTGGACGCTGCGGCAGCTGCGCCAGGACGGACGCACGGCGGAGGAGGTGGCGGAGGCGATCGCGCGGCTGGACGTGCGGCCGGTGATGACGGCGCATCCCACCGAGTCCACGCGGCGCACGCTGCTGGCGCTGCAGTCGCGGGTGGCGGAGCTGCTGCTGCAGCGCGAGGCCACGCCCCCCGCCGAGCGCCGCCCCCTGGAAGACGCGCTGGAAGGCGAGATCGAGCTCCTCTGGCTCACGGCAGAGGTGCGCCGCGACCGCCCGTCGGTGATGGACGAGGTGAGCACCGGCCTCTGGTACCTGGAGACGCGGCTGCTGACGGCGGGGGCAAAGGCGCAGGACGCCATCGTCCGCGCCTTCGAGGACGAGTTCGGCGTGCAGGCGGACGAATCGCTGCGGCTGGCCACGCCGCTGCGCATCGGCAACTGGATCGGCGGGGACCGCGACGGCAACCCCAACGTCACGCCGGAGGTCACCATCGCCGCGGCGCGGCGGGCCAGCCACGTGATCCTGGGCCGCTACCGCCGCGAGGTGGAGGCGCTGGTGGAGCAGCTGTCGCTCTCCGCGCAGGTGGCGGAGCCGGGGCCCGCGCTGCGCGAGTCGCTGGAGGCGGACCGCGCCGTGCTGCCGGAGGTGTGGGAAGCCAACCGCCGCCGCAACGCCGACGAGCCGGTGCGCCTCAAGCTCAGCTTCATGTCCGGCCGGCTGGAGGCCACGCGCCGCCAGGTGGCCAGCCGCGACGCCGGCCGCCCCGCGCACGAGCCCGCGGCGTACGCGGACGCGGGGGCGTTCGAGCGCGACCTGCTGCTGGTCCGCGAGTGCCTGGTGGCGGCGGGGGCGCGGCAGGTGTGCCGGGCGGCGCTGGACCCGCTGCTCGGCGGACTCCGTGCGCACGGCTTTCACGGGTTCATGATGGACGTGCGCGACCACGCCAGCGCCCACGCCGCGGCGATGAAAGACGTGGCGGCGCAGGTGGGGCTGGCGGAGCCCGACGGCGCGGCGCTGCGGGCCGAGCTGCTGGCGCGGCGGCCGCTCGTGGGCCCGCACGTGCCGGTGGAGGAGGGGACGCGCCGCGTGCTGGACACCTTCGGCGCCGTGCGCACGATACAGGACGAGGCGGGCGCGGCGGCCGCATCCACCTACATCATATCGATGGCCACGTCGGCGGAGGACCTGCTGCGCGTGCTGCTGCTGGCGCGCGAGGCGGGGCTGGTGGACCTGGCGGCGGACCCGCCGGTGTCGCGCATCGACGTGGTCCCCCTCTTCGAGACGCTGGACGACCTGGAGCGCGCCCCGGAGGTGATGGGCTCGCTGCTGGACGACCCCGTCTACCAGCGCCAGTTGCAGGCGCGCGGCGGGCGGCAGGAGGTGATGATCGGCTACTCGGATTCCGGCAAGGACGCGGGGATCCTGGCCAGCGCCTGGGGGCTGCACCGCGCGCAGGAGGCGCTTTCCGCCCTCTTCCGCGAGCGCGGGGTGGAGCTGACGCTCTTTCACGGGCGCGGCGGCAGCGTGGGGCGCGGCGGTGGATCGCCCGTGCACCGCGCGCTGGCGGCGCTTCCGCCGGATACGGTGGACGGGCGCATCAAGATCACCGAGCAGGGGGAGATCATCAGCCAGCAGTTCGGCCTGCCCGCCATCGCGGAGCGGACGCTGGAGGTCACGCTGGGCGGCACGCTGCTGCACGCGTTCACCGACTGGCGGGAGGATGCGGACGCGGGGGACGAGGCGGCGTTCCGCGCGGTGATGGAGCGGCTTTCCGCCCGCTCGCTGCGCGTCTACCGCGAGCTGGTGCACGAGGGGGACGAAGTGTTCGCCCTCTTTCGCGCGGCCACGCCGGTGGAGGAGCTGGCGGACGCACGCTTCGGCTCGCGACCCGCGTACCGGCCGGGGGCGGGGGCGGGGATCATGGGGATCCGCGCCATTCCCTGGCAGTTCGGCTGGACGCAGAACCGGCTGATGCTCCCCGCCTGGCTGGGTGCCGGCAGCGCGCTGGCGGAGGCGGCGGCGGAGCCCGGCGGGGTGGAGCTGCTGCGGCGGATGGCGCGCACCTGGCCGTTCTTCGACGACCTGCTGGGCAAGATCGAGATGGTGTGCGCCAAGGCGGACCTGACGATCGCCCGGGCGTACGTGGAGCGGCTGGGCGGCGACACGGGGCTGCTGGCGCGGCTGGAGGAGGAGTTCCGGCGGACGGTGGATACCATCCTGCGCGTCCGCGGCGCCGCGCACCTGCTGGACGACGCGCCCGTGCTGCAGGCCGCCATCGCCCTGCGCAACCCGTACGTCGATCCGCTCTCCCTGCTGCAGATCGTCCTCCTGCAGCGCAAGCGGGAGCACGCGGTAGCGGACGAGGACGAGGCCGCGCGGCTGGACAGCGCCCTCGCGACCACGCTGAGCGGCATCGCGCAGGGGCTGCGGAACACGGGGTGAGGGTGTGAGGGTGTGAGGAGGCGCGTCGGCCGGCCGCGTCTCGGCGGTTGAAACCGCGGCTGGAACGTCACGAAATCCGCCTTCGCGGATTGTGGGGGCCAGCGAGGAGCACGGTCGCCGGCGATGCGGAGCACGAGCAGGATGATACCCCAAACTGTCATTCTGAGGGAGGCGCGGCCGCGAAGCTTTCCGCCATCTGCAAGGCCTGGCGCCGACCGAAGAATCTTTACGCTGGGCGGCAGATCCGTCCATCGCGAGCTGTTCCCGGGCATCGCCCGGGCTGGGTTCCGTGCGGGGGCAGGAGCTCGCTCCCTCAGACAGGTGTTTTCCGGGATTTTCGCATGAGCCGCTCCGCCGCCTGGATCGCCGTCGTCGTCTCGCTGGCCGCGCTGCTCGCGGCGGGAGCCCTGGTCCGCATTCCCGTTCCGCCGCGGGCGAATCCGCAGCCGGCGGCGGTCACTTGCCGGCAGCAGACCATCGCGGGCGCGCGCTACCGCGTCTGCGAGATCCCCGCGTCCCGGCTGGGCCGGCTGCAACTGGCCGCGCGGGACGACGGCGGGCGCCCCGTGCGGACGATCGCGCGGGTGGACTCGCTGGTGCGCGCGCGGGGCGAGCGGCTGCTGTTCGCCACCAACGCGGGGCTGTACGAGCGGGTGGATTCCGCGACGGGAATGCTGGTGGCCGATGGCGGGCGGACCTACTCGCGCCTGAACCGCGGCGCCGGGCCGCCCAATCCGTGTGCCGTGGCGAACTTCTACTGCCCGCCCAACGGCGTGTTCTTCGTCGTCGGCGGCACGGCGGGTGTGCTCTCCACGAACGACTTCGCGCGGCGCCGCACGGACGTGGGGGTGCTGCGGATCGCGACGCAGTCGGGGCCCATGCTGGTTCGCCGGGGGGAACTGGCGCGCGCGTTCCCGCCGGACAGCCGCAGCCGGCTGGTGCGCAACGGCGTGGGTGTGCGCGCGGACGGCACCGTGGTGTTCGCCATCGCCGACGGGGGCGTGTCGTTCCACCAGTTCGCCACAGCCTTCCGCGACGCGCTGCGCTGCCCCGACGCGCTGTTCCTGGACGGCACCATCTCCCAGCTGCACGCGGGCCCCGGATCGCGCCTTCCGCCCCCCTCGCGCGAGTTCGCCGCCGTCTTCACGGTCACGGAAGCTGCGGCGCGCCGGTAGGTCATACCGTTTCCCATAGTTTGCTGTGCATTCAGAGTTTTACTGCAGGCCTCACGCGGAGAGCGCGGAGGACGCGGAGAACAGAAGA
>DASQBH010000847.1:0-2049 GCA_035635315.1 Longimicrobium sp. | reverse complement strand
AGACAAAAGCCAGAGGAACAGAGGGAGATCTTTCCTCTGTTCCTCTGGCTTTTGTCTGTTCCTCCGTACCTTTCGCCGTTGCGGTTCGGCGGGGTACGGAATCAGCCGTCGAAGCGCTTGATGGCCAGGCAGACGTTGTGGCCGCCGAAGCCGAAGGAGTTGCTGAGCGCCAGCCCCACCGGCCGCTCCGTCACGCCCCCCGTCCCGTAGTTCAGATCGCAGTCCGGGTCCGGCGTCTCGTAGTTGATGGTCGGCGGGATCTTGCCGTCGCGACACACCAGCGCGCAGATCACCGCCTCCACGCCGCCCGCCGCGCCCAGCGTGTGCCCCGTCATGGACTTCGTCGAGCCGACGATGATGTCGCGCGCGTGGTCGCCCAGCACCGTCTTGATCGCCGCGGACTCGTTCTTGTCGTTGGCGGGCGTCGACGTGCCGTGCGCGTTCACGTAGTCCACGTCCGACGGCTGCGCGCCGGCCTCCTTGAGCGCCAGACGCATGGCCCGCACCGCGCCCTCGCCGCCCTCCGCGGGGGAGGTGATGTGGTACGCGTCGGCCGTCTGCCCGTAGCCCACCACCTCGGCAATGATGGTGGCACCGCGGGCGCGGGCGTGCTCCAGCTCCTCCAGCAGCACCATCCCCGCCCCCTCACCAAGGACGAAGCCGTCGCGCGTGGCGTCGAACGGGCGGCTGGCCGTCTCGGGCGAGTCGTTGCGCGTGGACAGCGCCGTCATGTTGGCGAAGCCGGCCACGCAGGTGGGCGTCACCGACGCCTCCGTGCCGCCGGCCAGCATCACGTCCGCCTCGCCGTACTTGATGCTGCGGAAGGCGTTCCCCACCGCGTGCGCGCCCGACGCGCAGGCGCTCACGGTGCAGTAGTTTGGTCCCCTGGCGTTGTAGCGGATGGAGACCAGCCCCGCGGCGATGTCGCTGATGAACATCGGCACGAAGAAGGGCGACACGCGGCCGGGGCCCTTTTCCAGCAGCCGCCCGTGCTGCTCTTCGAAGGTGTGGATGCCGCCGATGCCGCTCCCCAGGATCACGCCGAAGCGCTCGGAGTCCAGGGAATCGAAGGTCTCGTCCAGCCCCGCCTCCTTCATGGCCTGCACGGAGGTGGCGATGGCGAACTGGCTGAAGCGGTCCGTCCGCTTTACTTCCTTGCGGTCGATGTAGATGCCGGGGTCGAAGTTCTTGACCTCGCAGGCAAAGCGCACGGTGTGCGCCGACGCGTCGAACTGGGTGATGGGGCCGGCACCGCTACGCCCGCCGAGCAGGGCAGCCCAGGATTCCTGGACGTCCAGCCCGACGGGCGTGAGCAGACCGGTCCCCGTGATCACGACTCGGCGATTCATCAGCCGCTCCGGGAAGTCGGGAAGCTCGGGCCAGGCCGCCCCGGGGGACGGCCCGTATGGAAAATGAGGGCGCGGACGGTCCGCGGCCTCAGGCCTGCGCGTTGTTCTGGATGTAGCTGATGGCGTCGCCGACGGTACGCAGCTTCTCGGCCTCCTCGTCCGGAATCTCCATCCCGAACTCCTCCTCGAAGGCCATCACCAGCTCCACGGTGTCCAGCGAGTCAGCGCCAAGGTCCTCCACGAACGAGGCCTCCGCCGTGACCTTCTCGGCATCCACGCCCAGCTCGTTGATGATGATCTCCTTGACCTTCGCCTCGATGTCCGCCATTTCACGTGCTCCTGGTTGGTTTGAGCGTGCCGGGCCGCCGTGCCATGGACGGTGCCCGCTTCCATTCGTCCTACATCACCATCCCACCGTCCACCACCAGCACCTGCCCGGTGATGTACGACGCGCCCGGGCCCGCCAGAAAACGCACCGCGGGGGCAATGTCCTCGGGCCTGCCCAGCCGCTGCAGCGCGATGGCGCTCATCAGCGCCGTACGCGCGGCCTCGGGCAGGTCTGCCGTCATGTCGGTCTCAATGTATCCGGGGGCGACGGCGTTGACCAGAACCCCCCGCCCCGCCAGCTCCTTGGCCACCGACTTGGTCATTCCGATCAGCCCGGCCTTGGACGCGGCGTAGTTGGCCTGCCCGGCGTTCC
>DASQBH010000846.1:0-4576 GCA_035635315.1 Longimicrobium sp. | reverse complement strand
CCTCTCCCGCAAGCGGGAGAGGGTATAAACTTCATCGTGCATCGGCAGAGGTGCGTCGCACCTCCCTCCCCCACGCAGTTTGTGGGGGAGGGCCGGGGAGGGGGGCGCCTGCCGCTCGCACCCGATCCGCCGAAGCCACCGTGCATCCAGCCCCACCCCAACCTCCCCCAGCAGTTTTGGGGGAGGTGGGCCGGTGGTGCCGGCCCGGAGGGGGCGGACTCCGCGCCGTCCGAAGCGCCCGTCAGCCCCCTACCGCGCCATCCACCCGCCGTCCACCACCAGCACGTGGCCGTTCACGTAGTCGCTGGCGCGGCTGGCCAGGAACACCACCGCGCCGCCCAGGTCCTCCGGCTCACCCCAGCGCGCGGCGGGAATCCGGGCGCTGATGTCGCGCAGCCGATCCGGATCGTCGCGCAGGCGCTGCGTGTTGTCGGTGCTGAAGTAACCGGGCGCGATGGCGTTCACCTGCACGCCATGGCGCGCCCACTCGTTCGCCAGCGCCTTCGTGAGCCCCGCGACGGCGTGCTTGCTGGCGGTGTACGCGGGCACCGTGATTCCGCCCTGGAACGAAAGCAGCGACGCCACGTTGATGATCTTGCCCGCCCCGCGCTCGATCATCCCCCGCCCCAGCCGCTGGCTCAGGGCGAAGACGGAGTCCAGGTTCGTCCGCATGACCGCGTCCCACTCCTCCAGCGGGAACTCCGCGGCGGGGTGGCGGCGGATGGTGCCGGCGTTGTTCACCAGGATGTCGATGCGCCCGGCCAGCCGCTCCGCCTCGTCCGCCATGGCGAGCACGGAGGCGCGGTCGGCGTGGTCCGCCTCCACCTGCCACGCCTCGCGACCGGCGGCACGGATGAAGGCGGCCGTCTCGCCCGTGCCCGCGCGCCGGGTGCTGGCGCAGACGACGTCCGCGCCCGCCTCCGCCAGCGCAACGGCCATCGCCGCGCCCAGGCCGCGGCTGGCGCCGGTGACCAGCGCGCGCTTCCCCGCCAGCGAGAACAGGTCGCTCATCGCCCGTCCCGCTTGATGAAGTCCTCGCGTGCCGGCGCGAACACGTCCACCAGCACTCCCGCCTCCAGCGCGATCACGCCGTGCTCCACGTCCGGCGCGGCGAAGAAGCTGTCGCCTGCCTCCAGCACCCGGCCCTCGTGCGCGACCTCCACCTGGAACCGGCCGGACTCCACCAGCGTGACCTGGCGGTGCGGATGGTGATGCACCGCGCCCACCGCGCCCGTTTCAAAGCGCACGCGCACCATCATCAGCTGCGCATCGTAGCCCAGGACCTGGCGGCTGATTCCGCCGCCCAGGTCTTCCCACGGCTGCTCCCGGCCATGGACGAAGCGCGCGGAGCCGGCGTCCGTCGTCTGCGTCATCGCTCCAGCTCCAGCGCGGCGAGGATGAAGGGGCCCACGCCCTTGTAATCGTCCGTCACCACCGGCTCGCTGACGTAGTAGGCGTACGACCCGTCGCGGTAGCTGCCGTCCCGCCGCAGGTTGCCGCCCACCCCGCTCACCTGGACGATGTTGGTGAGCGACACGGTGCCGTCGGGGTTCTCGCGCACCAGGTTCGACAGCAGCCCGTTGAAGCCGCGCTCGGCAACCTGGCGGTATTCGGGGTCGATGTAGCCCAGCCGCGCGGCCCGGGCCAGCGCGTAGGCGAACATGCTGCTGGCGCTGGCCTCCAGGTAGTTGCCGGCGCGGTTGGGCTGGTCCATCACGTTCCACCACAGCCCCGTCACCGGGTCCTGCACCCGCGCGATCCCCTCCGCCGCGTCGCGCAGCGTCTGGATGATGGCGGGGCGGTCGGGATGATTCGCGGGAAAGTGCTCCAGCGTCTCCACCACCCCCATCACGTACCACCCCATCGCCCGCCCCCAGAAGTGCGGCGAAAGCCCCGTCGCCGTGTCCGCCCACGGCTGCGCCTTGGCCGCGTCCCAGGCGTGGTACATCAGCCCCGTTCGCGCGTCCCTGGTGTGGCGGGAGACGAGAAGGAATTGTTTGGCGATGTCGTCGTACGCGGCGGGCTCGTTGAAGGTCTTCGCGTACTCGGCGAAGAACGGCTGGCCCATGTACAGGCCGTCCAGCCACATCTGCTGCGGGTAGATCTGCTTGTGCCAGAAGCCGCCCTCCGGCGTGCGCGGATGCGTGCGCAGCTGCTCGCGCAACATGTCGGCGGCGAGCTTGTACCGCTCCTTGCCCGTGCGCTGGTACATCCCGAAAAGCAGCCGTCCCTGCGAGATTTCGTCGATGTTGTACTCGTCCAGCCGGTAGCCGGTGATGTCGCCCGTGGGCGTGATCCACCGCTCCATGTTGGCGCTCACGTAGTCCAGCATCGCCCGGTCATCGCGCGCCAGCGCCACCCGCTCGATGGCGCCCAGGACGACGCCCTGCGTGTAGTCCCAGCGCCGGTGCGTCTGCGGGTTGCGGCGCATCACCGACTCCGCGACGCGGACGGACCACGGCCGCCCGTCGGACGAACGGCGTGCGCGGGGTGGCGCGTGGGGGATGGGGAGCGGCGCGTCGTCCGGCTGGCGCGCGCCCTCGCCCAGCCCCTCGCCGGCGGCCAGGTGCGGCACCTGCGCGTCGATCGGCGGCGCCGCGGCGAGCGCGAGCAGCGTGGAGGCAAGGACGAAGCGGACTCTCATCATCATCCGGTTTCAGGCGATGGTGGACGGCGGCGACAGCGGCGCGCCGTTGATGCGCACGTTCTCCGCACGAACGCTCACGGCCGCGCCGCCGCCGGGACGCGCCGGTCGCTGGGGAGCAGGTCTGCCTGCGTGCGGTCGGGCCCCTCGTGCGACGTGGGCGTGGCGGGCTGGCCGTTGATGAGCACGTTCTCGAAGCGCAGGTCCCGCGCGCCCTCCGTCACGTTCCCCCGCTCCACCCCGTCGAAGCGGCAGTCGATCACCCGCACGTCGCTGATCTCCGAGCGCGGGTACGCCCGCATGTACAGCGCGTACTTGCTCTTCTGGCTGGTGACGTTGCGCAGCTCCACGTTGCGCACCACGGGAAGGAACGGCCCCTCCTGCCCTTCTTCGTAGAACAGGTCTACGGACACGACGGCGTCGGCCACCTGCCCCACCGTCACGTTGCGCAGGTAGACGTTCTCAAGGATGCCGCCGCGCAGCGCGTTGTTCTTGAAGCGCAGCGCGCGGTCCAGCACCGGCGAGTCCATCTGGCACTCTTCGACGTACACGTTGCGGACGTGCCCGCTGATCTCGCTGCCCAGCGTTACGCCGCCGTGCCCCTGCTTCATCCGGCAGTTGCGGATGACGATGTTCTCGCTGGGCACGCCGATGCGCCGGCCGTCGGCGTTGCGGCCGCTCTTGATGGCGATGCAGTCGTCGCCCGTGTCGAAGACGCACCCCTCAATCAGCACGTCGCGGCACGATTCGGGGTTGCAGCCGTCGTTGTTGGGCCCGTGCGTCATCACCTGCACCCCGCGCACGGTGACGTTGGTGCACAGGACGGGGTTGATCTCCCACATCGGCGAGCGGAGGATGGTCACCCCCTCGATGAGCACGTTGCGGCAGCGGTACGGCTGGATGAACTGCGGCCGCAGGTACGATCCCTCCGCGAAGATGCGCTGCTCCACCGGCACGCCGGCCTCCACCATCTCGCCCAGCCGGTCGCGCGCCAGCTTCTGCGTGGGTCCGTTGGCCCACTCCGGGTGCGTCTTCCACGCGCCCTTCCACGGCCACCAGTGCGTCTCGTCGCCCTGCCCGTCCAGCGTGCCCTGGCCAGTGACGGCCACGTTCTCCTGCTCGAAGGCGTAGATGAGGGGCGAGTAGCCCATCAGCTCCATCCCCTCCCAGCGGGTAAAGACGGCGGGCAGGTAGTCCGCAGGGTCCTGGCTAAAGGCGATCGTGGCGCCGCGCTGCACGTGCAGGTTCACGTTGCTGCGCAGGTGGATCGGCCCCGTCAGCCAGCGCCCTTCCGGGACGACGACGCGCCCGCCCCCCGCCGCCCCGCACGCCGCCACCGCCGCGCGAAACGCCTGCGTGCAGTCCGCCGCCCCGTCCCCCACCGCGCCGTACTGCGTAATGGGAAAGTCGCGCGCGGGGAACGCCGGCGGGCGGATGCGGGCCAGGATCTCCGGCACCATCTCCCACCCGCGCGCGGCACCGCCCGCGGTCGTTGCGGTGGACGGGCCCGGATCCGCCGCGCTGCCGGCGAACGCGCTGCACGCCGATCCGAACGGCAGCACCAGCGCCGCCCCCGCGCCCATGCCGAGCGCGCGCACGAACGCGCGGCGGGAGATGCCGTGCGGGGTCATCCGAGGTGGAGAATCGCTCATTGCCGTGCCGCTGCTGGTTCAGGACACATTTGATCCGGCTGGGAGCAAATGTTGTGCGCCGTGTGGCACATGATGCGAGGAAACGGCATCCCGCTGCGTCCGCGGGGTGCCCCTCCCCCAGCCCCTCCCCGTTCGTTCCTCACGGAGAGGGGAGAACTTCGATCGCGCGGAAGCAAAGATCGCACTGCGTCCGACGCCGCCCCCCATCCCCGGCCCTTCCCCCACAAACTGCGTGGGGGAAGGGAGAATTCGATCGCGCTTCGACACCCTGCCGAGCGCG
>DASQBH010000845.1:0-4364 GCA_035635315.1 Longimicrobium sp. | reverse complement strand
GAATACATTCCGAACGTCCACCGGCGCGCCCGCGCCGCCCGTTTCCCGGAAGCCGTTCGTGCCCACCTACACCGATCTCGACCGGCCCGCGCAGTTCCTCAAGGGCGTGGGTCCCAAGCGGGCCGACCTGCTGGCAAAGCTGGGTCTGCTGACCGCGCGGGACGTGCTCTTTCACGTCCCCCACCGGTACGAGGACGCCTCCACCGTCACAAAGATCAGCGCGCTGGAGCCGGGGATGGACGTCACCATCGTCGGCCGCGTGGTGTCCAAGGGCGTGCTCCCCACCCGCCGCGGGCTGCGGATCTTCCAGGCGGTGGTGCGCGACTCTTCCGCGCTCATCGAGTGCTCGTGGCCGGGGCAGCCGTTCCTGGACCGCACCATCGCGCGCGGCGACCTGCTGCTGCTGCGCGGCACCGTCCGCTTCTATCACGGCCGCCAGTTCCAGCCGCGCGAGTTCACCGTCCTGGCGCGCGAGAACGAGGACGCCGCGGAGGAAAGCGGCACCATCTTCCCCGTCTACCCCGCCACCGAAGGCCTCACCCACCGCCAGGTCCGCACGCTCATCGCGGAGAACCTGGACGACCTGCTGCGCCAGGCGAAGGACGAGGACCCGCTGCCGAAGGAGATCCGCGAGCGTGCCGGCGTGGCGCCCATGGCCCAGGCGCTGGAGTGGCTGCACCGCCCCACGTCGCTGGCCGAGGCGGAGCTGGGAAGGCGGCGGCTGGCGTTCGAGGAGCTCTTCTTCCTCCAGCTTCTCTACGCGCAGGCGCACCACCGCGCCGCCATGGAGCGCCCGGGGATCGCCTTTGCGCGGCGCGACAACCTGGTCAAGCCGTTCCACAAGTCGCTCCCGTTCACCCTGACCACGGCGCAGAAGCGCGTGCTCAAGGAGATCGGCGAGGACATGGCGGCCCCGCGGCGCATGAACCGGCTGCTGCAGGGCGACGTGGGATCGGGCAAGACGATCGTCGCGCTGTTCGCCATGCTGCGCGCGGTGGAGAACGGCCACCAGGCCGCGCTGATGGTGCCCACCGAGATCCTGGCCGAGCAGCACGCGCGCACCGTGCAGAAGCTGCTGGAGGGCCTCGGCGTCGGCGTCACGCTCCTCACGGGGCGTCTGTCGACGAAGCAGTGGAAGGAGGTGAACTACCGCATCGCCACAGGGGACGCGGACATCGTGGTCGGCACGCACGCGCTCATCCAGGAGGGCGTGCAGTTCCACAAGCTGGGGCTGGTGGTGGTGGACGAGCAGCACCGCTTTGGCGTAAAGCAGCGCCTGGCCATCCAGGAGATGGGCGTCAACGCCGACACGCTGGTGATGAGCGCCACGCCGATCCCGCGCTCCCTGGCGCTGACGCTGTACGGCGACCTGGACATCTCGGTGCTCGACGAGCGCCCGCCCGGACGCCAGCCGATCAAGACGGCGCTGCGGTTGGAGTCGTCGCGGCCCAAGGTGCTCAAGTTCGTGCGGGATGAGGTGCGGAAGGGGCGGCAGGCGTACATCGTCTACCCGCTGGTGGAAGAGTCGGAGAAGGTGGAGCTCAAGGCCGCCACGGCGGAGTTCGAGCAGCTGACCGGGCTCTTTCCGGACCTGCGGATGGCGCTCATCCACGGGCAGATGCCGGGGGAGGAGAAGGACCGCGTGATGCGCGCCTTTGCCGCCGGCGAGGTGGACGTGCTGGTCTCCACCACGGTGATCGAGGTGGGGATCGACGTCCCCAACGCCACGGTGATGGTGATCGAGCACGCCGAGCGCTTCGGCCTGTCACAGTTGCACCAGCTGCGCGGGCGTGTGGGGCGGGGATCGGAGGAGAGCTACTGCATCCTCGTCTTTGGCGGGCAGGGGTCGCTGGAGCGGCTGAAGGTGTTCGCGTCCACGGAGGACGGGTTCGCCATCGCGGAGGCGGACCTGCGCCTGCGCGGCGCGGGCGACCTGTTCGGCGCGCGGCAGTCGGGGCTCCCCGCCTTCCGCTTCGCCAACCTGGAGAGCGACCTCAACCTCCTTTCCGTCGCCCGCGGCGAGGCCCGCGCCATCGTGGAGCGCGATCCCGAGCTGGCGAAGCACCCCGAACTGCGCGAGGCCATCGCCACGCGGTACGAGGAGCGCGCGCGGCTGTTCCGGGTGGGGTAGGGAGGGTGAACGGGTGCAGGGGTGAAGGGGTGAGGTCAGGGTTCACGGCAACCCGCGGGGGCCCTCTCCCCCGCCGACTTCGCCGCTCGTTCCTCGCGGCTCGCGGCGACCCCTCCCCCAACCCCGGGGGAGGGGTTTTCCGTTCCTCGACGACTGTGCCCGTGAAACACCCCTCCCCCGCAGTTTGGGGGAGGGGTCGACCGCCGTCGCGAGGAACGAGCGAAAGGCCGGTCGGGGGAGAGGGCCCCCGCGGTTACGCGGGGTTACCCGCTCGGGACAATCCCCGCCGGCGACACCCGATCCTCCATCTCCACCGTCTGCCCTGTCTCCTCCGCCTCCTCCACCTCCAATCCATACCACTCGCGCCACTGGTCAGCGGTTTCCTGTGACGCGGGCCACTGGAAGCAGAGGGTGTAGCCGTCGGGATCCCGCAGGTACAGCTGCTTCATCCCGTAGCCCTGGACGAACGGCTCCTCCGCGTCCACGCCGTGCGCGCGGAGGTGCGCGTACGCTGCATCCAGGTCCGGGCATCCAAAGAAGAGCGCCGTGTCGCGATGCGCGGCGATCCGTGCGGGATCGGGCGTGGACGGACTTTCGCCGTCGCCGTGGAGGATGTTGAGCATCAGCTCGGCGCCGCCGCGGCGCAGCAGCGCCCAGCCGAAGTCGTTACCCGGCGCGGAGGTGCTTACCAGCTCGAAGCCCAGCACGTCGCGGTAGAAGCGGACCGACCGCTGCATGTCGAACACGCCCAGCAGCGGCGCCAGGCCCCGGATGTCGATCGGCACGTGGTTGATTCTCCGTATCCGCAGAAGATCGAGCGATGGAAGCCCCGCGCCGCCGATTCGGCGCGGGGCTTCCTGCTGCCTACGCGTGGACTACCGGCTCGGGAGGCGGGGAGTGGATCACCTTCTCGGCCAGGGCGTGGCCCAGCACGCCGGCCATCTCGCTGTCCACGGGGGTGGAGACCACGCGTGCACCCTTGGCGGTGAACATCTCTTCCAGCCGCCGCGCGTCGTCGTGGTCGATCAGCGCCACGTACGCCGAGGTACCCAGCGGCATGGCGGCGGCGACCTCCGCCAGGTCCGCGCGGGGAAGGATGCGCCCGGCCAGGTGCCCCGCCACGCCTCCCATCAGCCCGCCGGCCACCAGCAGGAACGGCAGCGCCACCGGCCCCGCGAACATCGCGACGAACCCGCCGGCCACGGCGCCCATCGTGCCGCCCAGGGCCGCGGCGCCGGGGTCGTGCACGCGGATCTTGCCCGTCGCCTCGTGCGAGACCAGCGCCTCGGCCAGCACGTGGCCCTCTTCCAGCTGGTGCTCCGCCTTCAGGTCCGTCAGCGCGTCGCGGGCCGCCGTCACGCCGTCGAAGCTGAAGAGCAGGACCTCGTACTTTGCCAGGTGCCACTGCGGCTGTTCGTCCGCCATGCCGGCCTCCTCCCGTGTTCAACGGGTCGCGGGTACGCGCGCGGGCGCCGGACCGCCGGGCGCGTCGCGCGCTCCTGCGGCCCGGTGCGGTTCTGGCGGGGTGATACATCCCCCACATGTATGGTACACGCCTTGTCGCCTCCGGTCCACGCTCTTCGCGGCGCGGCGCATGCGGCTCAGGCGGTCCGGATGCCAATCGAGGACGGAAGACAGGGGACTGCATGGCAAGACCGATCCAGCCCACCATCCGCACGCACGCCGAAGCGCCGGGGGCAGAAGGCGAGGTGCGGCCGGCGGAGTTCCGCGAGGCGGCGGCGTTCTGGGCCACGGGGGTGGCCGTCCTTGCCGCCTCCGACGGGGACGACGTGGAGGCCATCACCCTCACCGCGTTCACGCCGCTCTCCGCGGATCCGCCGCTGGTGCTGGCGTGCGTGGGGAACGATGCGGCCGTGCTGTACGTGATGGAGGCGGCGGGGCGCTTTACCGTCAACCTGCTGGCGAAAGGGGACCGGCGCGCGGCCAGCGGCTTTGCGCAGCGGCTGCCGGCGGAGCCCGGCCGCTTTGCGCCCGGCGGGGACCCGGTGCTGCGCGGCTCGCTGGTCTCGTTCGTCTGCGCGCTGCAGGAGACGCATCCGGGCGGCGACCACCGCATCGTCGTGGGCCGCGTGGAGCGGATCGTGATGGGCGATGACGATCCCGATCCGCTGCTCTACTTTCGGCGCGAGTACCGCACGCTGGGGTGATACCAGATCCGGAAAAGCATGAGGTACAGAGGAACAGACAAAAGCCGGAGGAACAGGGACGAACC
>DASQBH010000844.1:0-4046 GCA_035635315.1 Longimicrobium sp. | reverse complement strand
GCGGCCGCCCTTGAAGAAGGCGCAGAACGAGTACTGCCGCTCGCCGCCGCCGGGGATCAGCTCCTGCACCATCACCTCGCCCGGCCCGCAGAGCTCCGCCGCGCGGCGCACGCGGTCCACCAGCTCCGCCCGGGTGTCGGCGCGCCACGCCTTGACTTTCGTGACGTAGATGAAGTGCTCCTTGATGGCCGGCTTTACGGCGAACGGCCCCTCCGCGTCCAGCGCCGCCGCTTCCTCCGGCCCGTTGACGTACCAGGTGCGCGGCGCGGGGATGCCCAGCTGCGCCGCCAGCTCGTGGGTGTTGCGCTTGTCCCACGCCCAGCGCGTCACCTTCCACTCCGGCACCGGCACCCGAAAGCGCTCCATCAGCCGGTGCCGCGCCTTGGCGAACGCCGCCACCGTCTCGTCGCGGGTGGGAAACAGCACCCACCCCTCCAGCCCCAGCCGCGCGCCCGTCTCCATCACCGACTCCACCGTGCGCCCGTGGTCGCGCAGGTCGGGGACGCGCACGTAGTGCGTGCAGTAGCGCGAGTGGCGGGCAATGGAGCGCTCGTCGTCGATCACGCACACCGGGATGCCGCGGCGCCCCAGGCTGCGCACGATCCCCAGCCCGTTGAAGTCGCCGCCGACGACCACCGCGCCGCCGGGGCGCGGGGTGATGCGGACGGGTGCGGACGGATGGTCGGTGGACGACGAGGACGGGGCCTCCGCGACGGTGCTCATCGGCGTGTCTCCCAGAGGCGGAGGGCGAAGTCCTGGAGGGTCATGCAGTCGATGTCGCCCGTCACCGCAAGGGCGCTGCGGGCGCCCGCGGGCCAGCGGCCCAGCCGGACCAGCGGACCGGTGGAGGACTCCACGATGTCCAGCACCTGCTTCTCGTTCACGCTTCCATCCACGTCCACCCACGCGCCGAAGCGCGCCGGGTCCTCGCCGCGCTCCGCGGGAAATCCCTCCTCCGCCAGAAAGCCGAGGATGGACGACGGGGTGCGCGTGGAGACGCCCACCACCGGCTTGCGGTCTGCCGCCACCTCGAACTCCGCCGCGCGTGCCACGCGGTCCGCGCCGTGCCAGGGCTCCCCGTCCACCTCCGGAAGGCCGCGCACCAGCAGCGTGGCCGCGGGGTCCCCCTCCATCCGCACCCGGTAGCGCCCGTCCTCCAGCGGCATCACCTCCAGCAGGGTGTGCGCGCGGCGGCGCCACCACTCGGCAATCCGCTCCAGCGTGGCGATCCACACGGCCGGACGGCGTGCCCGTGCTTCGGCCAGCGTGGCGGCCAGCGCGGCGGCGCACTCGTCCGTGCGCTCCGGGTGCAGCTGCACGGTGAACAGCTCGCCCCGCGCCCAGGTGGCCTCCAGCGTCGCCAGCCAGACGGCCGTCTGCTGCTCTTCGTCCAGCCGCAGCCGCTCCACCATGATCTCGTCGTCCGGCAGCGCCACGGGAATGTGGATCACCCCGTTGCGCAGCGCCGGCCGCACGGCCACGGTGTCCGCATCTACCGCGCTGCTGTACAGGTGGCGCAGCGTGCGGCGGAACGCCTCTTCCGCGCGCGCCCCCAGCGCCGGCGCCGTGTTGAAGACGACGGGCTGGGTGCTGTGATAGAGGAGGCCCAGGTCGCGCACCACCTGGTCCGTGGCCTGGTTGCCGCGCAGGAAGGGGCAGCGAAAGCCGCGGTACGGCACCCCCGCCGCGCGGAACAGCTCCGCCGCGCGGGCAATGCTGGCGCGCTGCTCGTCCAGCGAGCGGCGGCTGTGGTCGTCGTGCACCAGGCCGTGGATGGCGAACTCCACCCCGCGCTCGGCAAAGCGCACCATCGCGCGGCGGTTGCGGTCAAGGATACAGGCGGTGATGGCCCACGACGGCCGCACGCCGAACTCGGCGGTCAGCTCGTCGAAGCGCCGCAGCCGCTCCTCCATGGGGCTGGCCGTAACGCCGAAGCGGGCGACGATGGACCGGGCGCGCGCGGCCGCTCCGCCGGCTCCGCGGTGACGCATGGAGAAGAGAACGCCCATGGAGCGATGCTCCGGATCGGGAGGTGGATGGGTGGGGACGAGGGCGGCCGCTCGATCGGCCGTCGCGCCGGTGGGGCTCTGGGCGGTGGCGGGATGGCCGATTGCCCGATGCCTGGAATGGCAACGGGTGTTCCAGCTTGGGCGGATTGTCCAAGCGATTGGGATTGCAGGATTTGGAGGGATGCCGATGGCGCGCCGCGTCCGCGGTGTCTGCATCGGCCCATTGCACGATGTAACGGCGTGCGCGCCTCGCGACGGCCCTTTTCCCGCACAGACTACTACGCGGAGAGGGGAGGGGTAGCCGCTGGTTCGGAGGTTCGACGACGGGAATCGAACTGTCGCCCGAGAAGGTGCCCCTCCCCCGGCCCCTCCCCGCTCGTTCCTCGCGGAGAGGGGAGAATTCGATCGCGGTTCTACAAGCGTTCAGCCTGCATCGGAATCCGGTGTGCGCTCCGGAGTTTCGGCTCGCGTCACCTCTCCCCCGTAGTTTGGGGGAGAGGCCGGGAGAGAGGGCCGCTGCGGACGCAGCGCCTCCCCTGTCGAAGCACTGTCCTGGAGAGGCTTGCGGCCCGCCCCAGGATCTCGTTCCGCCGCTCGTCCGTGACCGGCGCGCCGTCATCCGCTAGATTCCGCCCGGCGCGCGTGCGCGGCAGACGTCCATCCTCCGCATTCGTTCCTGATGATCCGAATCCGGCACAGACTTGCGCTCCTGCTGGCGGTGGGCCTGGCGGCGTCCGCCTGCTCGCCCACGTACGTGCTGCGGGCGGCATGGGAAGAGGGTAAGATCCTCAACCGCCGTAAGCCCATCGCGCGCATCGTCCAGGACACCGCCACCGACTGGGAGACGCGCGACAAGCTGCTGCTGGTGCTGCAGGCCCGGCAGTTCGCGGCAGACTCGCTGCGGCTGAACGCCGGCAACAGCTACACGCTCTTTTCGCGCGTGGACAGCGATACGCTGGTGATGGTGCTCTCCGCCGCGTACAAGGACCGATTCGAGCCGTTCACGTGGTGGTTCCCCATCGTGGGACGCGTGCCGTACAAGGGCTTCTTCGAGCTGGATGACGCGGTCGCGGCGCAGCGCAAGCTGGAGTCGCAGGGCTACGACACCTACCTGCGCCCCTCCGCCGCGTTCAGCACGCTGGGCTGGTTCAACGACCCGCTGCTGTCCACGCTGCTGCGCTACGACCGCGTGTCGCTGGCCAACACCGTCATCCACGAGATCTTTCACAACACCTTCTACGCGCCGGGGCAGGCCGTCTTCAACGAGAGCCTGGCCAACTTCGTGGGCGGACGCGGCGCCATAGAGTTCTTCTGCCGCCGCGACGGCCCGCAGTCCGAGACGTGCCAGACGGCGTCGAACGCGTGGAACGACGACCTGCTGTTCGGCGCGTTCCTGGAGCAGCTGGTGGCGGACCTCAAGGCGCTCTACGCCCGCACCGACCTTTCCGCCGACGACAAGCTGCGCGAGCGCGACCGCCTGTTCGCCGACGCGCAGCGCCGGTTCGCGCAGGACGTGCGGCCGGAGCTGCGCGTGGACACCTTCGCCAGCTTTACGCGCGACCCGCTGAACAACGCCACGCTCATCTCGCGGCACATCTACTACGACCGGTTGGGGCTGTTCGAAGACGTGTACCGCGCGCGCAACGGCGACTTCATCCGGGCGATGGAGGACATCGTGGCCGCCGCGCGCGGCAACAAGGCCGATCCCTACGCCGCCGTGCAGGCCCTGGTCACCCCCGCTGGAGGTGGATGATGATGATCCCGCGCCGATGTGCAGCCGTGCTGGCGCTCCTTCTCGCCGCCTGCGGAGGCCGCGACGAGCCGGCGGACGTGCCGCAGCCCGAGGACTCCGTTCAGGCCATGCAGCCCGCTCCCGCCGCGCAGCCGGTGGATACGGCGACCCCCGCCGCTCCCGTGAGCGCAGCGGTGCCCGCCGAGCCGCGGGACACGATGCTGACGCAGTGGAGCCCGCTGCAGATGCCGAGCGAGCCGTGGGAGCAGAGCGCCGCCACCCCCGAGGCGCTGCTGCGGCAGGTC
>DASQBH010000843.1:0-2073 GCA_035635315.1 Longimicrobium sp. | reverse complement strand
AGGGCCTGCTCGGGAAGCAGATCCTGCCGCGGCTCGGCAACGGCGACGGCGGAGCCCAGCCCGAGCACCACCGCCGCCATCAGAGCAATGGCGAGGGCGGGCGGATCGTGCCGCCACGGGGTTTGCCTGGATCTGCTCATTGCGGAGAAAACGGGAGCCCCGGAAGGGGATCCGCTGGCCGGCGTCCACGGATGTGTGGGAGAGCAAACAAGATAAGCGTCCCCTGCCACGCGCGACAAGGGTCATGCGTTGCAGAGGACGCTCCGGAGGACGGATCTGACTCAGCGCCGGCGCCGCGGCGGGCTCAGTTTGCGGGCCGGATGGTCGGGCTTGATCTCGGTGTTCAGGTAGCGACCCTTGCTGGGCGCGGCCCGGAACTCCTCGTACTCGTCGTCATCCACCTCCAGGTACTGGTACACGCCGCCGTTGCGGAACTCCACCTCCAGCACGTGCGCCGCGGGGTCGTACCCCGCGCTCGCCAGGCTCGACGAATCCAGCCGCTCTCGCTTCACCGGCCACCTCCCGGTTGTCTGCTCATCACCTCACCGCAAGCGTGCGGTTCGGCCCCTTGTGGCCCTCAGCAGAATCTACGCCGGGATGTTTACTTTGTACACCAGTCCCATGAAAATTGCGAAAACCGTTCTGCCGATGGCAAATAAAAACCGCACCCGAAACACCAATTTCAGGAGACCACGCCGGATCAACTGGATTTATGCGGGCGACAGGCATCTACTGCACGATCTCACACAGAGTCAACAGAGTTAACAGAGGCGGGTTTTCTCTGCCGCTCTGCGATCCGGTTGTGAGACCGATCGGGATCGGAGGGAGAATCGGCGGGATTTTGCGTGCGCGGCGGCTCAGCGTTGCGGCACGGTGACCACGACGGCGGGAAGCGCGTCGATCCGGTGGATGAAGACGGGGCGATCCGCCGCCGACATCTCCCGCCGCGGCGCCGATCCGCCGAGCACGAACGCGAGCGCGGCGGCGAGGAGCGCCATCGACAGGACCAGGACGCGAGAGCGCGTCATCAGCGGAAGGGCTCGCGCGTTCAACTGGGTCGCGGACATGCCCGGGCGGCGAAGAAGGTGGCGGAAGGCGGCTGTGCGGACGATCATCCACATCGTACATCGGGCGGCGCGAGAGCGTTGGCGGATGGAACCTCCGCCGCTGGACGACTGGTACTAGGCCCGCGGTTGGGAATCCCCCTCACCTGATTGAGGACGTATGAAGCTGCTCCGTACCCTTACGCTGGCGCTGGCCGGGCTGGCGTGCCCCGCGGCCGCGCTGCAGGCGCAGGGCGTCATCGTCCCCCGTCCGTGCGCCGACTGCCGCCCCACGCCGCCGGGCCAGGGCGCCGGCCTGCCGGTGGAGTCCGTCACCTTCGAGACCACCATCCAGGGGCAGGTGGCCACCACGCACGTCACGCAGGTGTTCCGCAATCCGCACCCGCAGGTGATGGAGGGCACCTACTTCTTTCCCCTGCCGGAAGAAGCGTCCATCACCGAGTTCGCCATCTGGGACGGCGACCGCCGGCTGCAGGGCGAGGTGCGGCCGCGTGAAGAGGCGCGGCGCATCTACGAAGACATCGTCCGGCGCGTGCGCGACCCCGGGCTGCTGGAGTACGCGGGCCAGAACCTGTTCCAGGCCCGCATCTTTCCCATCCCCGGGCACGGCACCAAGAAGCTGGAGCTCACCTACACGCAGGTGCTGCGGGCGGAGAACGGCACGGTGGGATACCGCTACCCGCTGGGCATCGGCCGCAACGCGTCGCGCATCGAGCGGCTGGCGGGGCGCGTGGCCATCCGCACGGACGGTGGCCTGCGCACCGTCTACTCGCCCAGCCACGACGTGGACGTGCGGCGCGAGGGCGGACGCGCGGCCACGGCCAGCTTCGAGCAGGGCCCCCGCAGCGAGCGGCGCGACTTTCAGCTCTTCTACGCGCTGTCGGAAAGCGACGTGGCCATGTCGCTGTTCACCTACCGCGAGCCGGGCAAGGACGGCTACTTCCTCCTCCTGCTTTCCCCCAGCGACGACCAGGCGCGGCGCGAGTACCCGGCCAAGGACGTGGTCTTC
>DASQBH010000842.1:0-3415 GCA_035635315.1 Longimicrobium sp. | reverse complement strand
TCTGCACGAGCAGCGGCAAACGATTTTGATCGTAGTCACTCACAGCGCGGCAAAGAATTTCCTCACGCAGAGTTAGCAGAGTAAGCAGAGTTGTTTCCCATTTCATCGCCGGCATCCGTGTGATCCAGAAAGAGGTCTGTGGGAACGGCACGAGAAAACTCCGCTAACTCTGCTAACTCTGCGTGAGGCCCCAATCTTTTGGGGATTCAGGACGATGTCAGATTCCAGGACCCTTGCACGTCCTCATCTACTAAGAATATAGTAGAAGCATCCGCACTTCCTCCTGCCTTCGCCACGCCATGAAATCGATCCCCATCCTCCTGCTCCTCTCCCTCGCGGCGTGCGGTGGCGGCGACGTGGCGAGGGACACCGCGACCGTCCGCGACAGCGCGGGGATCACGATCGTCGAGAACCGCGACGGCCGGTGGGATGAGGACGGTGGATGGCGGCTCTCCGACGAGCCCACGCTGCAGGTCGGCGTGGCGGAGGGCGATCCGCTCTACCAGATGGACCGCGTACGTGCGGCGCTGCGCCTGGGCGATGGGCGCATCGTCGTGGCCAACGCGGGGAGCCACCAGGTACGCTGGTACGACGCGAACGGGCGGCACGTGGCCAGCGCGGGGCGCGAGGGCGGCGGGCCGGGCGAGTTCCGCGGCCTCACCACGCTGCGGCGGCTCCCGGGCGACAGCGTGCTGGCGTACGACGTGATGGCGTTCCGCCTTTCCTGGTTCGATCCCGCAGGGCGGTTCGTGCGGTCGGTGGCGCTGCAGCCGGTGGGGCAGGTACCGCCGCGCTTCGTGGACCGGTTGGTGGACGGACAGCTGCTCCTTTCCAGCTCCGTGCGGCGGTTTGGGGACGCGCCGCCGTCGGGCACCACGCGCGACACGCTGCTCTGGCTGCGCGCCGGCGCGGAGGGCGTCCCGGTGGACTCGCTCCCCGTCACCCCCGCCAGCGAGGCATCGTTCCAGATCACGATGGAGGGCGGTCAGATTACGGGGATGAACGTGCTTACCCTGCCGTTCATGCGGAACGTACACACCGCCGCCGCTGGCAACGGCTACTGGCAGGGCGTCACGGACGCGTACGAGATCGTCCTGCGCCGGGCGGACGGCACCCTCGAGCGCATCGTGCGGCGCGCGGCGCAGCCGGTGCCCGTGCGCGGCGCGTACCTGGACAGCCTGCGCCGCGTGCAGGTGGCGGAAAACGGCCCGGAAGCCGGCAAGTCGCTGGAGGGGGTGGAAGTGCCGGAGCGGCTCCCCGCGTTCGACCGGCTGCTGGTGGACGACGGCGGCAACCTGTGGGTGCAGCGGATGCCGTGGCCCGGCGCGGTGCCGCCGGAGTGGGACGTGTTCGATCCGGACGGGCAGATGCTGGGCACCGTGCGCATGCCCGCCGGCTTTCGCGCCACGCACGTCGGCGCCGACTTTGTGCTCGGCGTGTGGACGGACGAGGACGACGTGGAGTACGTGCGGATGTACCGGTTGATGAAGGGAGATGCGTAGCCTGTCCGGTGTCGCGGATAACCTTCCAGGCCCTCACCTGCTCCGCTATGATATTTCCCGCCACGTAGTCGCGGGGCGGCAGGGGGGTCTCGCCGCTCCGACCCGCGCGGCACTCCCTGGGCATCCCGCCCGCGCCCATCCCCTCTCGCAGCCAGGAGGCAGCCATGCTCAAGGTAAAGCTGGTTCTCGAGCATCTGGTGGTGGAATCGTTCGAGACCTCCACCGCCCGTGGGCGTGGTACGGTGGTCGGCGCCGAGCAGGACGCACGCGATTTCTACGCGGGGACCTATCCCGAATGCCCCAGCCCGCTGTGCGTGGACACCCCGCTGGCAAGCTGTGACGGGAGCTGCCGCCCCGGCTGCGTGGAGCCCGACCCCCCCGTGGCCACCGTCGCCGCCGACATTGACGCCTGACCTTCACCTGGATCCGGCAGCGAACGAGATCAGCCGCCCGGGCATGCACCCCGGGCGGCTGATTCGCGTCATCCCCCATACTTGTGGCGCGTGTGGGCGCGCAGGGCACGGTGCAGGGTCCTGGTCCGCGCGCGCTCGGCGGCCGCGGCGGCTTCGTCCTGGCGCAGTTCCAGCCAGGCCAGTTCCCGCCGCAGCCGCTTCCAGCTTTCCAGCCGCTCCGGGTCCAGCGCTCCAGATTCCGCCGCCGCGCGCACGGCGCACCCGGGCTCCGACTCGTGCGCGCAGTCGCCGAAGCGGCAGCGTGCGGCCAGCGCCTCCACGTCGGCAAAGGCGGACTCCAGCCCCGCGTCCGCCGTCCACAGCTGCAGCTCGCGCATCCCTGGCGAGTCGATGAGCAGCGCGCCGTTCCGCAGCCGCACCAGCTGCCGGTGGGTGGTGGTGTGGCGCCCCTTTCCGTCGTCGCGGACGGCGCCGGTCCGCAGCGCGTCGCCCCCGGCCAGCAGGTTGGTCAGCGTCGACTTGCCCACGCCCGACGAGCCCAGCAGCACCGCCGTCCGTCCCGGCTTGAGCCACCGCGCGAGCGCATCCACCCCCGCGCCCGTGACGGCGGAGACGGGGGCCACCTCCACCCCCGGCGCCACCGCGCGTACGCCGCGGACCGCCGCGTCGAAGTCATCCACCAGGTCCGCCTTGGTGAGCAGGACCACGGGCACGGCCCCGCTCTCCCACGCCAGCGCCAGGTAGCGCTCGATGCGCCGCGCGTTCACGTCCGCGGGGAGCGCCGCGGCGACCAGCGCCACGTCCACGTTGGCCGCCACCACCTGCGCCTCCGTCGTTTCCCCCGCGGCCTTGCGGCGAAAGAGGCTGCGGCGCGGCAGCATGGCGTGGATGGAGGCGGTGCCGTCGCCCGCATCCACCGCCACCCAGTCCCCGGTCGCGGGCAGCTCCTCACGTGCGGACGATCGATGGCGCAGGCGGCCGGCCAGCACCGCCGCGCGCTCCCCCTGCGCGGTGCGGACGACGTAGCGGTCGCGGTGCTCGGCGACCACGCGGGCGGGGACGGTGCCCGGCGCGCGCAGGATATCGAAGTCGCGCGCGAAACTCTCGTCCCAGCCGAAGGAGGCGAGCTGCGCGTCGGTGCCGTCCGCGGACGGCGAAATGTCGGATGTCACTTTGGATGGATCTCCTGGTCCGCGGGCGCGGCGGATGCCGTCGCGGCCCGCATGGGCACGGCTGCGCCGCCGGCGGTGTCCGGACGGCGTGGGTGACCACGCCAGGACCGCGGCCGCGATGCCCTGAGGATGGGGATGACCAGGATTGGCCGGGCGGTGTGCCCGGGTGCAGCGGCTCCGTTCCCCTCAGCGCGCGCGGTGCGCGGCCTGGCGGATTGCGGAGATGACGGCGGTACGCAGAGGCGCCTCGAAAGCAGAGCGAAAGTACGAACGTGCGAGAGTGCGATCTCTCGACGCGCAAAGAGTAGCGTCGATGCGCGGAGGGATC
>DASQBH010000841.1:0-2251 GCA_035635315.1 Longimicrobium sp. | reverse complement strand
GTTTGCGTGGGAGGTTTGGCAACACCCTCTGAGGGAGCTGGACGCGGGGAGCGCCGTGGTGGTGGTCCAGACCGCGGACGACGCCATGGCGGAGCGCGTGGGGAAGCTCATGGCCGAGCACGGCGGCCGCGTCGTCAACCGCTACAGCCGCTGGACGGCCGCGACCGTCGTGCCGTAGCCCCGGACCTCGCGGCCGTGTGAACCTGAACGGCAGCCGGATGTCGAAGGCGCGCGCCGGCATCCCGCGCAGGCGGAATTCGCCGCCGTGAGGAGCCGGCCACGGCTGTCCCGCCCGGGGCGCAGGGGTTACGAGGCAGGCTGCATCCCCCTGAATGCGCGCGGAGCTGGTTCCCCATCGCGGACGGACCTGGCGCGGCGCACCCGGCCGCCGCGGGGAACCGATCGCCGGCTCGCGCGTACGGGCTTGCGTCGCCCGCCCTTTCCCCACGTTGCCCAGCTGGTGTTGAAGCACACGCTCCGCTCCACGTTCGCCGCACTGCTCGCCGCGCTGGCACTCGCCTGCGTGGGAGGTGGCGCGCGCGGCGGCGGGACGGATGCGCGCGAGCTGGCGTCCGTGCTGCGGCACGCGCCCGGGACCGCCCTGGACGTACAGCGCGCGCTGGAGCTGGCGTTCGTGCGCGGTGGCGGGTCCGTGCTGGTGGGACGGGGGCAGCGCATGGGTGCCCTGCCCCGCGTGGCACCGGGGACCCAGCCGTCCGGAATCCCCACCTTCGCCGCCGTCCACGCCGCCCGCGGATCGTACGCGGGCGCGCTGATCCATCCCACGCTCCGCCCCCCGTTCGCCCGGCGCCTTGCCGCCGCCCGCGACGGCACCCTCTCCGCCCGCTCTACCGGCGTTCCTCCTCCCACAGTCGCGTAGCTGCATCCGCCGGCGTTTCGCCGGCCCCTCACACACGATCCGCCGCATTCGCACCGACCGTCCACATTGGCCGGCCGGGACGCGTGCGGCCGCATGCTGCGCACATCCTTGTCGGGAGAAGTATCCGCATGATCGCATTCCAATCGCTCGTCCCCGCGCTGTCGCTGGGCGCCATCGACACGGCCAGCGCCGCCGTCGTCATCCTGGCCGTGGCCGGCGTGGCACTGGTGGTCTGGGGGAGCCGGCCCTCCGTCATCGCCCGCTACTCGGCGCAGAGCCAGCGACCCGCCGACGCGGAGGCCCCTGCCCCGGCCGCGTCCGCCTCCCCCGAGAGCAAGCGGCCCGCGTAGGCGCGCTCCGGTCCCGGCCCCGCCTCGCGGCGGGTGCCGGGGCCCACGCGTCTGCACAGTCGTTTCCCCTCTCAACGCGGAAGGTGCCGGACACATGGACCACATGGTTTTCGAGGTGGGGCTCGCGCTGGCCCTGGTGGCGGGCGCGGCGCTCCTCTCGTGGAAGCTGAGATTTTCCACCGCCCCGTTCCTCATCCTCGCGGGGATGGCGGTGGGGCCGCACGCCCCCGCCGTGGGAATGCTGGACCTGCGATTCACGGAGAGCGCGCCCGTGATCGCCTTCATGGGGCGGCTGGGCGTGCTGTTCCTGCTGTTCTACCTGGGGCTGGAGTTCTCCGTGGGGCGGCTGATCCGGTCGGGGCGCTCCATCGCCGTGGGCGGCAGCATCTACATCGGCATCAACTTCACCCTGGGGCTGCTGTATCCCCTGCTGCTGGGCTGGCCCCTGGAGGAAACGCTGGTGGCGGCGGGGATCACCACCATCTCCTCCAGCGCCATCGTGGCCAAGGTGCTGGTGGACCTGCGCCGCACGGCCAATCCCGAGACGGAGATGATCCTGGGGATCATCATGTTCGAGGACGTGTTCCTGGCCGTGTACCTGTCCGTCGTGAGCGGCCTGGTGCTGAGCGAATCGACCTCCGTGGGCGGGGTGATGCTCTCGGCCGGGATGGCGCTGGGGTTCATGCTGGGCGTGCTGGCGCTGGGCCGGCTCGCCGTCCCATGGCTGAACCGCGCGCTCCGCATCCGCAGCGACGAGGTGGTGCTGCTGGTGGTGTCCGCCGCGCTGCTGCTGATCGCGGGCGCCGGCGAGACCATCCACGTCGCCGAGGCCATCGGCGCGCTGCTGCTGGGGCTGGTGCTGGCAGAGACGGAGCACCGCGAGCGCATCGAGCACCTGGTCATCCCCTTCCGCGACTTCTTCGGCGCGCTGTTCTTCTTCAGCTTCGGCCTGAGCATCGACCCGTTCGCGCTGGGCGGGGCGTGGAAGCTGGCGCTGGGGGCCGTGCTGCTCACGCTGGCC
>DASQBH010000840.1:0-2235 GCA_035635315.1 Longimicrobium sp. | reverse complement strand
AGGATCTCGCCGGCAGAACCGTGGGGCTGGATTGGCGTCGCGCATCCAGCCCCACAGCGGCCGAAAGGAGATCCTTCGGTCGCGCGCAAATGATTGTGTGACTTCTTTCTACACGTGGTGCGCTCCCGCAGGAAGTCAACGCTCGTTGATGAACCACCGTTCAGGAATACATCCCTATCAACGTGTCCGCGAGCCGACTGGCTCGACGACGGGCCACGAGCGGCCCGAGAGTAGATTCCTCAGTCGGCGTCTGGGTCTGGTGTGGAGGACGATTCCACGCGGCGCCTCCTTCGGAATGACAGATTGGGGCGCCGCGTGGCCGCCTCAGGCGCGGGCGAAGACCATGTCGAAGCGCATCTCGCTGCCGTTGCGCATCTGCTCCACGCGGTGGACGGTGAGGGTGCGGCCGTCGGGGGCCAGCTCCCACGCCTCGGTGCCGGTAACGGTCACGGTCTGCCCGCGCAGGGGGAGCTCGCGCGTGAAGGAGCGGGGATGCTCCGGGGCCCGGTTCCGGCCGCGCGACGAGTAACGACCCGCGCGCCGCGGGGGAGGGTTGCCGCGCCGCCCGCGTGGCCGCACACTCCTGATCCATCCGTAAGTGTCCACCGGCAAAGGATCGTATGGACCCGGCCATTCGCGCGAGCCTCGACGCCGTGCGCACCGACGAGGTGGCCGCGCAGAACGCGGCGTACTCGTCGCTGATGGACGCGACGGAATCCCCCGTCGGCTGGGCGTACGAGGCGTGGGACGAGGTGGTGAAGATGCTGCGCCACCCCAGCAACCGCGTGCGCGCCATCGCATCCCAGGTCCTGTGCCGGCTGGCGAAGAGCGATCCGGAGGCGCGCATCGTGGGCGACCTGGACGCGCTGCTGGAGGTTACGCGCGACGAGCGGTTCGTCACGGCGCGGCACTGCATGCAGTCGCTGTGGCAGGTGGGCGCCGCGGGGGAGCGGCAGCGGCGGGCGGTGGTGGACGGGCTGGCCGGGCGCTTCGCAGAGTGCGGCAGCGAGAAGAACTGCACGCTCATCCGCTACGACATCATCCATGCGCTGCGGAAGATCTACGACGCCACGCCGGACGAGTCGGTGCGATCGAAGGCGCTGGAGCTCATCGACACGGAAACCGATCCCAAATATCGAAAGAAGTATGCAGGCGTCTGGAAGGGCGTCGCCGCGGCCCGATAGCGGCCGCTCGCGAGACGCGATCGGCGGTGAGCCTCGCACACACGATTCACGTCATAAACATTGACATTCTGCTTCCCGCACCGGCATCGTGCCGGCGCGGGATGGTTGTCTCCAGGCCCGCCTGTCCGCCTCGAATCGTACGTTGCCCTCCGCTTACGATCGCGGTCTCCCCGACAAAAGGAGGGTTCCCATGAGAACAGCGAACGAGAGCACCCAACGCGTCTCCGGCCGGACCGCGCGTTTGCGTGGAATGCTGGCGGCGGCGCTGCTGGCGGGGAGTGCGGGGCTGGCGGCGTGCGCGCGCGACGCCGTGGGGCCGGACGGCGCGGTGCCGGACGGACCGTCGTTGACCCTCAATGCCGCGTGCGACTCCGGCCTGGGCGGGGTGGTGCACAACGATTCCGTGCTTGCGCCCGAAACGTGGACCCGCGCGAACAATCCGCACCGGGTAGACACGTTCGTCAGCATCGAGGGCGCGGGGGTGCTCACGCTGCAGCCGGGGGTGCTGGTCTGCTTTGGCGAACACGGAGCGCTGCTGGCCCAGAACGGCGGGCGCCTGGTGGCCGACGGGCTGGACACCGCCCGCATCGTGCTCACCGCCATCGACCCCGCCAACGGCTGGTGGGGCGTGCACATGTCCGGCGCCCCCGCCTCTCCCAGCTCGCTGCGGAACGTGCGGCTGGAGCACACCGACCTGGTGACCGCGCTCTCCACGCACGACTCCCACGCCGCCATCATCGACAGCACCGTGTTCCGCCAGAACCAGAGCGGGCTGTACCTGGCGGGATCCGGCAGCAGCATCCGCCGCTCGCGCGTGGACACCGTCACCACCGCGTACGAGCCGGCGGTTACGCTGGGCACCGCCACCACCTTCGAGAGAACGGTGATCCGGGGCGCGGCGGGCATCGGGCTGGCGGTGGTGGGCACCAGCGGCATGTCGCTGCTGGGCGGGCGCATCGAGGGCAGCGGCGGCGTGGGGATGCGGGTCACCACGCCGGGCTGGGCGTTCGTCGCCGCCCAGCCGCTGCGCATCGTGGGCGGGGCGAGCTAC
>DASQBH010000839.1:0-3782 GCA_035635315.1 Longimicrobium sp. | reverse complement strand
TGACTATTGGCGGCGGAGGTGGCTTAATAGGCGGGTTGAAGACGACGCCGTTCTAGAGCGGGTCAAAGCGCACACGCTGATATATCCCGTGCGTCACGGAGCAAGAGTGCCGCTACCGCTCGCGGGAGCGGGGGCGCTAGGCCCACTCTTTGGAGAAGAAACGGTCGAGTAGGACCGCTCGCGCCTCAGTCGGCATAATGGCGCAGGCGCAATCTGGTGCGGAGTGCAACGGCCGGGTGCCGTATTCGAGGCCCGGCCGGTCGCTCTACGTTCTCCGTCGCCGCTTGCGCCGAGGGGTTGCGATCAATTAAATCCATTTCCCGAGGCACCCCACCAACTGGTCCACTAACGCCAGAGATTCCGCGGCATCCGGAACTGATTCCCCGCTGGACGTTCGATTCGCGACGCTGGCTCCGGAATCCCTCAAAGAGCGTCAAGGCATGTATCGAGAGATTAATCGGTACGCGGATTCACTCCGTACGTACATCACCTCCACGTACCACGTTTCCAACCCTGCGCTCGTCGACCTGCGGGAGGGCCTGCTCCGCCGTACCGGTGCGCTCGCTCAGGAGCCGTATCTGGAGAGCACCGCCCGCTACACCGCGAGCCGACGGTACGACGCCCTCTCGCTCCCGCCCGCGGTCGCGGACCTGTTCGGCCGGCTTGCGGCGCGCGGGATCGTGTTCGATCCCCCCTACGACCACCAGGCGGAGGCGCTCGAGGCGGTCTTGACGCCCCCCTATCAGGACTTAGTGGTCACCACCGGCACCGGCTCGGGAAAGACGGAGACGTTCCTGCTGCCGATCCTCGCGCGGCTGGCCGGAGAGGCCGCTCGCGATCAGGCCTCCTTCCAGATGCGCGCCGTGCGCGCCCTGCTGCTCTACCCGATGAATGCGCTGGTCAACGACCAGTTGGGGCGCCTGCGTGTGATGTTCGGCTCGAGCGAGGCGGTGCGCTGGTTCACGGAGCGGGGCGGGCGGCCGATGAAGTTCGCGCGCTACACGGGCCGCACCCTGTACCCCGGCCGGCGGCGGGACGACACGGAGCAGCACCGGCAGCGCCTGGAAAGCCTGAAGTTCTATACCGACCTGGAGGACCGGGCGGCCTCGAACGCCGACGCCCGGAAGCTGATTGGCCACTTACGGCGGCTCGGCAAGTGGCCCGCGAAACCCTCTAGCGCGCCGGACCGTGAGGATGGCGTCTCGACCTGGTACGGGGCGGGGCGGTGGAAAGCCGGCAACGGCGAGTGGCTCCGTACGGTGGAGCGGCCAGAAGACCCGGAGTTGTTTCTCCGGCAGGAGGTGCAGGAGGGCGCACCGGACCTGCTGGTGACGAACTACTCCATGCTGGAGTACATGCTGCTTCGTCCTATCGAGCGTAGCATCTTCAGGTGCACGGCGGACTATTTCCGTAGTTACCCGGGCGAGCGGCTGCTGCTGGTGCTGGACGAAGCGCACCTGTACCGCGGCGCTCAGGGGACAGAGGTGGCGATGCTCATCCGGCGCTTGCGAAACCGGCTGGGGCTGGGGGATGACCAGATCCAGGTCGTCTGCACGAGTGCCTCCTTCAGCGACCCGATCGCCGCACAAAAGTTCGCCGCCGACCTGGTCGGCAAGCCCGCTGCCCAATTCCGAGTCATCACGGGGACCAAGCGGGCGGCATCGCCCTCCGGCCCCGGATCGCGCGAGGTGGCGGAAGCGCTGGCGGCGGTAGACCGGGATGGCCTGCGCGCCTACGCCCTCCACACCCGGATCGCGGCCGTGGCGCCCATGCTCCGACTCGCTGGCCGGCTCGGGCCCGGTTCGCTCGCGGTCACGGGCGCGGGCGCCGTTCGCCTCACCGGCCTGGACCAGGACCTGGAGGCGATCGACCTCGACCACATGGCGTCGTCGGAGGAGGTGGCGCTGCCCCCGGAACTTGTGGCCGTCGTAGCGTGCTCCGCGGCGAGCGACGCTCCCGTCACGATCTGCGTCGGCGGGACGGCAGAGGTCGACTTCGTGGCGGGCGAGGCACAACTGCGCCTTGGCCAGGACCCCGTGGCCCGCCTCCTTCGCGATGCGCTCCAGGGACAGCCGGTGGTCGGGCGGCTGCTCAACCTGACCAGCGGAGCGCGGACGGACGAGGACCCGGAGCAGGATCCGCAGGGCGTCGGGCCGGCACAGTCGGTGGATCGCCTCGCGAACCGCCTGTTCCCGGACGTGCAGCCGGACCTCGCCCGCGAAGCGACGGACGTGCTGATCGAACTCGCGTCGATCGCCCGCGGAACGGGGGAGGCCCCCCTGCTTGCCGCGCGCGCCCACGTGTTCTTCCGCGGCCTCGCGGGGCTTTGGGCGTGCAGTAACGTCGGATGTACGCAGGTCGACGCCGAGCGGTATCGCGAATGGGAAGAAAAGGGCGTCGTACCGCCGACCGGCGCCGTCTATGCGCAGCCGAACCGGACTTGTAAGTGTGGGGGGCGGATCTTTGAGGTCCACACCTGCCGCTCCTGTGGCACGGCCTTCCACAAGGTCTTTGCCTTCGACCCGGTGAACCCGGACTACCTCTGGGCTGAGGACGTGGGCGAAGTCGACGAGGCGGGCGACGTCGTCAAGCCGCTCTATCTTTGCCTGGAGGAGCCCCCCGCTGAGGCGAAGAATGCACCACGTTGCGTGTTCCTGGACCCGTTCTCCGGCCGGATCGGCGCCTCCGGCCCGGGCACACGCGACGTCTGGCTCGCCTCGCTACCGGCGAAGGACGCGCAGGCGGGCCACTTCGCGGACTGCCCCAAGTGCAGCGCGGAGGGGGATAGTATCATGGACCACGTCACCAAGGGCGACGAGCCGTTCCAGGAACTGGTTTCCGCGCAACTGCTGGAGCAGCCACCCCGGCCGGACGTGCAGACCCCGCTCCGGGGACGCAAGACGCTGATTTTCTCTGACGGGCGCCAGGCGGCCTCACGGCTGGCGGGCAAGCTCCAGCAGTACTCGCTGCGGGACGCCGTGCGCCCGCTGCTGCTGGCCGGCTTCGATGAACTGCGCGCCCGGTTGGGCAGCCTCGCCACATTGGACCACACCTAC
Organism: Longimicrobium sp.; assembly: GCA_035635315.1. Classification (GTDB taxonomy): domain Bacteria; phylum Gemmatimonadota; class Gemmatimonadetes; order Longimicrobiales; family Longimicrobiaceae; genus Longimicrobium. The sequence goes on along the minus strand of DASQBH010000839.1, from coordinate 726 downwards.
GCCGCCCTGCTGGCGGGGTGCGTCCAGCGGGGCGTGACGCTCAGGCCCGCCCAAGCGCAGGAGTTCGAGAGCGACCTCCAGAACATGAGGTTACTCCTGGAGAGCGACCCGCCGGCCACTGCGCAGTACATCCTGGATCTGTCGGGCGAGTTGAACACCTATCGGGTCAACAAGGCGTTGATGCTCGCCGTCTACCCAGTGCTTAAAGACGCCCATACTGGGCTGTCCGCGCTAGCCATTGGCACGATCCGGCCTGCCCTGAGCGCCGTGGACCGGAAGAAGTTCGACACGCTCCCGGTGCCGCCCGGCCCTCAAGGCCTCTCCGATGAGGAGAAGCGGTCGGCGCTCCTCGACCTCTGGGTACGCGCCGCGGTGGCCGGGCACGCCGTGGTCCTGCCCACCACGCCGAGCGAGTGGCTGGACTCGGACGAGGGCGCGCGGATCCGGCGCATCAAGGCGGCGTTCCCGCCGCTGGTGAAGGACCTGGTCGGCAGCGCGTGGTTCAATGCGCACCTCACCGGTACCGAGAAGCCCTGGGTCCACTTCGTGAGCCACATCTTCGCCCGGGACGTGACGGCCAACGGCTTCATCGTACGCGCGAGCAAACTTCACATCGTCACCGAGGGCATCGAATGGCGGCGCTGCGACCAGTGCACCACGGCCCAGCCGGCGAACCCACTGGCCGGTGACCGCTGCCTGGTGCGCCACAAGAACCGCCAGTGCGCC
>DASQBH010000838.1:0-3230 GCA_035635315.1 Longimicrobium sp. | reverse complement strand
GCAGCAGGCGCAGACGCCGCCGTCGCAGCTTACCGTGGAGCGCATCTTCTCCGGCGAGTTCGGGCTGCAGAGCCTGCCCGCCATCCAGTGGCTCAAGGACGGCCAGCGCTACACCTTCGTGGGCGAAGACGGCGACCTGATGGTAGAAGACGCCGCCAGCGGCCGCCGCGAGGTCATCGTCCCCGCCGCCGCGCTGGTACCGCAGGGCGCGCAGCGGCCCATCGACATCGAGGACTACGAGTGGTCCGGGGACGAGCGCAAGCTGCTCATCTTCACCAACACCCAGCGCGTCTGGCGGGCCAACACGCGGGGCAAGTACTACGTGTGGGACCTGGACCGCCGCGCGCTGACGCCCATCAGCACCCGGGACGGCTGGCAGATGTTCGCCAAGTTCTCGCCCGATGGATCGAAGGTGGGCTTTGTGCGCGACAACGACCTGTTCGTCACCGAGCTGGCCACGGGACGCGAGACGCGGCTCACGCAGGACGGCAGCGAGCAGATCATCAACGGCACCTTCGACTGGGTGTACGAGGAGGAACTGGGGCTGCAGGACGGCTGGCGCTGGAGCCCCGACGGCCAGCGGATCGCGTTCTGGCGCATCGACCAGTCGCCCGTCCGCACCTTCTACATGATCCAGGAGACGGACAGCCTCTACTCGCAGCCCGTCGCCCTGCGCTACCCCAAGGCGGGGACGCCCAACCCCATCGCCCGCATCGGCGTCGTGGGCGTGAACGGCGGCGCGACGACGTGGATGGACACAGGGAACGACACCGAGGCGCTGCTGGCGCGGATGGAGTGGGCCGAGTCGCCCACGGAGGTCGTCATCCAGCGGACCAACCGCATCCAGAACCGCATCGACGTGCTGCTGGCCGACGCCACCTCCGGCCGCAGCCGCCCGCTGTTCACCGAGAGCGACGCCGCCTGGGTGGACGTGCACGACGACTTTCACTGGTTGAACGGCGGGCGCCAGTTCCTGTGGAGCAGCGAGCGCGACGGGTGGAACCACCTGTACGTGTACAACCGTGACGGCAGCGTGGCGCGCCAGCTTACCCGCGGCCCGTGGGAGGTCACGCGGGTGATGGGAGTGGACGAGCGCGGCGGCTGGGTGTACTTCGGCGCCACGGAAGAGGGGCCCGAGGAGCGCCACGTCTACCGCGTGCGGCTGAACGGCCGTGGCGGGGTGGAGCAGCTGAGCCGCGAGCCGGGGACGCACAACGCCACCATCAGCCCCGCGGGCACGTACTACCTGGACGCGTATTCGACGATGGCCACGCCCCCCGTCACGCGGCTGCACCGCGCGACCGGGGCGGAGGTGCGCACGCTGGTGGACAACGCGCCGGCGCGGCAGACGCTGGGGCTGCTGTCGGTGAACGCGCCGGAGTTCTTCACCATCCGCACGCAGGACGGGGCGGAGCTGAACGCGTGGATGATCAAGCCCGCGGACTTCGACCCGTCGAAGAAGTACCCGGTGCTCATGTACGTCTACGGCGGCCCCGGCTCGCAGACGGTGCTGAACTCGTGGCAGGGAAGCCGCTACCTGTGGCACCAGTCCATCGCGCAGCGCGGCTACATCGTGGTGAGCGTGGACAACCGCGGCACCGGCGCGCGCGGCGCCGCGTTCAAGAAGTCCGTCTACCTCAAGCTGGGCCAGCAGGAGGCGGCGGACCAGATCGAAGCCGCGCAGTGGCTGGCGTCGCAGCCGTACGTGGACCCGGCACGCATCGGCATCTGGGGGTGGAGCTACGGCGGGTACGCCACGGCCATGGCGATGACGCGTCCCGGGGCGCCGTTCAAGGCCGGGATCGCTGTGGCGCCGGTGGTGGACTGGGGGCTGTACGACACCATCTACACCGAGCGCTTCATGCGCACGCCGCAGGAGAACCCCGAAGGGTACCGCCTGGGCGCGCCCACGAGCGCCGCGGCCAACCTGCGCGGCAAGCTGCTCATCGTGCACGGCACCGGCGACGACAACGTGCACTTTCAGAACAGCATCCGGCTGGCCAACGCCCTGCAGGCGGCGGGCAAGCAGTTCCAGTTCATGGCCTATCCCAACCGCACGCACGGCATCAGCGGCGGCCCCACCAGCGCGCACCTGCACAACCTGCTGACGGACTGGATCCTCCAGAACCTGTGAGGAAAGTGCGTTAGTGCGGGAGTGCGGGAGTGCGGGAGTGCGAAAGTGCGAAAGTGCGAAAGTGCGAAAGTGCAAAGAGGCCCGTCCAGTTGGACGGGCCTCTTCGCACGCACGAAAACCGCCGTCGCGCCACATCTGTCATCGAAGGAGGCGCCGCGCGGACCTGTCCTTACCGGATGCTCTGGCGCCGACTGAGGAATCTACTCTCTGCTGCCCGTAACAGGTCGCCGCGCCCGGGACTCGACCCACGTGCCCCCCGCCCAACGAACTGGTCTCGGCCAATCCCGACGAAGAGCCCCGCCGCAATTCAGCGCAGCGGGGCTCTTGATGTTCGGTGAGATGGCGGGGTCAGCGCCCGCCGATCCACGCGGCGCGGACGGCCTGCCGGTCGTGCCAGGCAACGAGGGCGGCGCCGCCGCGCGTCTCCAGTGCGGGGATGCGGCCTTCCCCACCCTGCATCCGCACCATCTCCCCGTCCGCGCCGATGCGGGCCAGGGCGAGACGGCGGGTGCCCTGCGCGGGGCGGTCGTCCCAGGCGGCCACGACCTCATCCCCGCGCGCGGAGAGCGCCACCTGCGACGGCGGCACGTCCGGGCCGGTGACCAGCGCGACCGGCGCGCCGAAGGTGCGGCCGGTACACGTTCACCCGTTCACCCTCAGCCCGGCACGCGAAAGGGCGGGGATCGCTCCCCGCCCTCCGCTTCTCACGACCCGCGTCGAGCGGATCAGTGGTTGCCGTGCGCTTCCGGGTGGTGGTAGGAGTCCAGCTCCTCCTTGAACTGCCCGGCGCCCGGGCCGTAGCCCGTGCGGCCCACGCGGTCCGGCACCTCGATGATGACCTCGCCGATGTTGTTGTCGTAGCTGGCTTCCTTGAACATGTGGCAGAAGCCCTTGGCGTCCTTGGCCGGGCAGACCTCGCCCTTGGTCTGCACGAACGGCGGGTTGGCGGTAATGCGGATCACGTAGCGGCCCGGCGGCACCGGCTCGTTGGGGTCCGTCAGCAGGAACAGCTGGCCGGGCAGCTGCTTGACGTACATGTCGCCGAACCCGGTGCTGATCCCCTGGTTGCCGTGCAGGGTCAGGTTGCCGCAGTTCA
>DASQBH010000837.1:0-29576 GCA_035635315.1 Longimicrobium sp. | reverse complement strand
GAGGGCGAGACGGTGGACACGGTGCGCGGCCGCAAGCCCAAGATGCTGCACATCCGCACCCACGACCGCCTGGTGGTCGCCGCCGACGTGCGCTTCAGCCTCACCTACCTGATGCTGAGCGACTTCGGCGGGACGCAGATCGCGCTGGAGACCTTTCCCACCCGCGTGGACCCGGCGGAGCTGGTGGCGGAGCTGGCCACCCGCACCGAGCGCCTGCTGCGCACCTACGGCGCCGACGGCGGCTGCGAGGGGTTCGGCATCGTGGTGCCCGGCATGGTGGACCAGCGCACGGGGCGCGTGCTCAACTCGCCGCAGCTGGGGTGGCACGACGTCGACATCCGCGAGGCGCTGGCGGCCGCCACGGGGCTCCCCGTGCAGATCGAGAACGCGCCCATCGCCTGCGCCCTGGCGCAGATGTGGCTGGGCCAGCGCGGCGCCGACGCCGGCGACTTCGTCTACGTCACGGTCGGCGACGGCGTGGGCGCGGGCGTGGTCGTCAACGGCCAGGTGGTCCGCGGCCACAGCCACACCGCGGGCGAGTTCGGCCACGTGCCGCTGAATCCGGACGGGCCCCGCTGCCTGTGCGGCGCGCGCGGCTGCTGGGAGGCGCACACCAGCAACCTGGCCACGCTCAGCCGCTACCTGGGCCGCGAGCTCTCCCCCGTCGCCACGCGCGCGCTGCTGGAGGAGACCTCGCTGACGATGGACGAGCTGATCACCCGCGCCCGCACGGGTGACGCGCGGGCGCGTGAGGCGCTGGACGAGACGGGGCGGTACCTGGGCCGCGGCCTGTCGATGATCGTGAACGGGCTGAACCCGTCGCGCATCTTCATCGGCGGCGAGCTGAACGCGGCGTGGGACATCATCGAGCCCTGGGTGCGCGCCGAGATCGAGGAGCGCGCTCTCACCGCCTCCGCCGCCGCGACCCCCATCATCCCCGAGCAGACGGTGGCGAACCCGCGCCTGCGCGGGGCGATTGCGCTGGTCGCCGCGCCCGTGTTCGCGGCGCCTATGGTGGGGTGATGGTGAAGGGGGTGAAGGGGTGAACGGGTGAACGGGTGGGAGTAGGGGAGGATGTGGGGTGCTTCGGTGGGTGCGGCGCGAGATGGTGGGCCGCCCCCCTCTCCCGGCTTCTCCCCCATAAACCCCATGGGGGAGAGGTGACGCGCTCGGCAGGGTGTCGAAGCGCGATCGAATTCTCCCTTCCCCCACGCAGTTTGTGGGGGAAGGGCCGGGGATGGGGGGCGTCGTCGGACGCAGACCGAACTTCGCCGGCGACCCGCGGGGGCCCTCTCCCCCGCCAAGCCTTTCGCTCGTTCCTCGCGACGGCTGGCGACCCCTCCCCCAAACTGCGGGGGAGGGGTGGTGGGGGACGGAGCCGCGCGCTTCGGTGAGTGCGGCGCGAGGGGCGGGCGCCCCCCTCTCCCGGCCTCTCCCCCATAAACCCCATGGGGGAGAGGTGACCCGCTCGACAGGCTGTCGAAGCGGGAACGAATTCTCCCTTCCCCCACGCAGTTTGTGGGGGAAGGGCCGGGGATGGGGGGCGGCGTCGGACGCGCGCCGATCCTGGCCATAACGGCATGGAAGTTCTCCCCTCTCCTCGAGGAATGAGCGGGGAGCGGCCGGGAGGGGCTGGGGAGGGGTTCCGCGCAACCTTCATCCACCGCTCATCGTACGTAAGCGGCGCGCGCTTGCCCCGTTACGGCGCCGGTCCTGATATTGCGACAGCGCGCGCCGCAGCGACTCAACGGAAATCCGGACCACTCGATGATCAACGCATTCCGCAAGCTTCTGCGCCCCACGCTCCGGCAGCAGCTCGAAGACGGCGTTCGCGAGGCGCTGCGGCGCTACGCCGACCGCCGCACCGCGCCGGACCTGCGCGTGTACGCCTCCACCGACCTCGTTCCGCCGGGGATGAACCCCAACCTGTGGGCGCGCGACGAGGCCGACCACCTGCGCCGCTTTGCCGCGCAGTGGGCCCAGGACAACGGCATCGCCCGCGCGGGGCTGCGCGTGGAGGTCGTCATCCTCGACACCAAGCGCGAGTTCGCCCACGTAAAGCCGCTGGGGCTGGAGGTGCCCCGCGCCGAGCCCATGGGCGCCAGCAACGCGCCCCGCCCGGACCGCGCGCTGGTGCCCGAGCCCGCCGCGCCCGCTGCTCCCGGCTACGGAGGCGCGCCGGCGTACGGCGGACACGCCGGTGGCGGAGGTCACGCGGGCGGCGCGGTGCTGGAGGTGGTCAGCTCCGAGACGCTGCGCGAGGCGGTGCGCATCGAGGGCGAGGTGACGCTGGGGCGCAAGCCGGAACCCGGCGTGCAGGCCACGGGTGACCGCTACATGTCCGGTCGCCACGCCCGGTTCACCGCCCGCGGCGGGCGGGTGACCGTGACGGACCTGGATTCAAAGAACCGCACCTTCGTAAACGAGCAGCCCCTGCCCCCGCACCAGGAGCGCGCCCTGAACCCGGGCGACACGGTGCGGATGGGGAACACGGTGCTGCGCCTGGTTTCCGCAGGCTGATGCCCCCGTATCTGGACACCGTTCTCGACTGGATCCTGCGCGGGGTGGTGATCGCGTTCGGCGTGGGGGCGCTGATCGCGCTGGCCCGCTGGGTGCGCGCCGCCATCCGCGAGCGCCGCGAGCGCTGGGCCATCCGCCTGGCGCTGGCCATGCTCGTGCTGGCCCTGGTGTACACCTGGGGCCACGCCCGCCTGCTGTGGAACGCGGAAGAGATCACCGAAGGCCGCCTGGCGTGGCGGCAGTACGGCGACCCGCGCGAGGCGGAGCGCAACCGCGGCGACGTGCGCGGGTGGATCCTGGACTGCACGGGCGAGGACGACCGCGCCCTGGCCCGCTACGGCCTGCGCGACGGCGAGGTGCAGCGCGTCTATCCTCTCGGCGAGGCGGGCGCCAACCTGATCGGCGGGGGGACGGGCGCGGAAGACCGCGACTACACCGTCGAGCGCCTGTTCGCCCGCCACCTGCGCGAGCCGATCAAGTTCGCCGAGCAGAGCGAGCTGCACGCCGTGGGCAAGGACCTGCGGCTGACCATCTGCTCCGCGCCCACGCGCGCCGCGTGGCAGCTGCTGGACGCCACCAACCTCAAGGGCTCCATCATCGTCCAGGACGTGCAGACGGGCGCCGTGGTGGCGTACGCGGCGTCCGGGCGCGCGGAAGACCCGCCGTTCGGCATCAAGCGCTACGCGCCGCCGGGGTCCGTCTTCAAGTTGGCGGTGGCCGCGCTCTGGTGGGAGAACGACATTCCCGACACGCGCATGCCCTGCCCGCCGTACATCCAGATCGGCAACGCGCGCATCCGCAACTTCGAGAGCCACGAGTACGAGTCCATCACCGTCCCCACGGGAATGCTGACGGTGAGCTGCAACACGGCGGCGGTGCGCATGGCGCTGGAGATGCGCCAGCGGCTGGGGGTGGAGGCGTTCCGCGACGCCTACCAGCGCTTCGGCTTCGTCACCTACAGCGGCCGGCCGCCCGCGTCGGACGAAACGTTCTGGAACACGGAGAACAAGGCCTGGGCGGAGCGGATGACGCCGCCGCCCGTGCGCGTGCGTTTTGCCGAGCGTTTCAGCCAGCACGAGTGGGGGCAGATCGCCATCGGGCAGGGGCCGGTGGACATGACGCCCATGGCCGTCTCGCGCTTCATGCAGGCGATCGGCAACAACGGGGTGATGCTGCCGCCCACGCTGGAGTGGGAGCAGCTGGAAAAGCGCGGCGCGGGGCGGCAGATCATGCGCGCCACCACCTCGCGCAAGCTGCAGGAGGCCATGCTGACGGTCGTGGACTCGGGGACGGCGCAGAGCGCCAAGCCGCGGCTGGCGGGCACCGGGTGGGACATGGGCGGCAAGACGGGGACGGCCGACGTGGCCGGGGCGCCGCGGCCGGACGCCTGGTTCGCGGGGCTGATGTACGGGCCCGACGGCCGCGCGCGGTACACCATCGTGGTCTACCTGCAGCGCGGCGGGCAGGGTGGGCGCATCGCGGCGCCGATCGCGGGGGAGATGACGAAGTTCATGTCCCAGCAGCCGCAGTTCGTCACTCCGGGCAGCGGGGAGACGGAGACGCCGCAGCGCACGGCCTCGGCCGCGGGGACGCGCTGATGGCGATCCGCGACCTGTTTCGCAAAGGCCGCGTGGCGGCGGCGCAGCCGGAGGGCGTCACCGTCCGCCTGAAGCCCCACAACCTGCCGTCGGAGCAGCGCGCGGGGCGCGTGGTTCCGGGGTTCCTGTGGTGGGGGCTGCTGCTGGCGTCGGCGTTCTACGTGGCGGCGCACTTCTCCATCGTCACCGGCGTGTGGCCGCAGCACGGCACCAGCCCGGGGGCGGGCGGCACCTTCATCCGCGACGGCGTGGCGCTGGCGGCGTGGATCGCCGTCCTGGTGGCGCTCCGCAGCCTTGGGTACCGGGGAAGCTGGGCGCTGGTGGTGCTGCCGATCCTGATCTTCGGCATCACCCGCCCCACGCAGTTCCAGATCTTTACCGACCCCGCCTACCAGGCGAGCGCGGCGGACGGCGCACGGGCCCGGGCGAACAACCTCAAGGCCACGCGCGCGCGGCTCACCTCCATCGAGCGGGCGTACAGTGAAGAGCGGCGCGCGGTCGTCTACCAGGGGAACCCGCCGGAGATCCCGGATCCGTTCGAGCGGGCGGTGGAGCGGGAGACGCGTTCGCGCGGCTTTTTTGCGCGGTCGGCGGCGCACTTCTCCGTCTTCATCGCCCCGTTCGCGCTGCTGATCGGCTTTCTGCTCTCCCGCGAGCCTACGGTGATGCGCTGGGTGCGGGATCGAAGGCTGATTCCGTTCGTCCCCACCCTGGCCGTATTCTTCGTGCTGACCATCGGGTTCACGAAGCTGGGCAAGGTGGGGGGGATGACGCCGTGGGAATTGTTCCTCCCCATCTTCATCGTCATCTGGGCGGCCACGCTGGCGGAGGACGCGTACAACTTGGCCCGCCCCGGCGCCATGATGGAGCCGCGGCGGCTGCTGAACCTGTTCCTGTACGGCGCCGGGCCCGTCATCCCTTTCCTGATCATCCGCGAACTGGGCCTGTCCATCGTGCTGGCCGGATCGATGGCGGCGATGCTGCTCGTCGGCACGCGGCGCGGCTGGTGGGCGGGGCTGATGCTGGTGGTGTGGGCGGTGCTGGTGTTCGTGGCGTTCAACGTGGATCCGCGCTCCGCCACCCGCCTGGAGCTGGCGTACGATCCGTACAAGAATCCCGCGGAGATGACGGAGCCGGAGCGGAACGCGTGGGCGGCCAAGCTGCACCAGATGAAGCTGTTCGACGCCAACGTCATTGAGGGCGGGCTGCTGGGCGAGGGCCCCGGCCGCGGCCACGCCGAGACGGCGCCCAACGCGGCGGACGACGGCTTCATCACCGCCATCGCCACGCACTGGGGGCTGGCCGGCACCGTGTCGCTGGTCCTGCTCTACACGCTGTTCATCGTGCAGCTGCTCAGCACGGCGGCGCGGGAGTCGGGCGCCTTCGAGCGAACGCTGGTGACGGGGGTGGCCATGCTGATCGGCATTCCGTTCTGGCTGGCGGCGCTGGGCGGCATCCGGCTCATCCCGCTGACCGGCGTGGCGACGGCGTTCGCGGCGCACGGCGGGGCCAAGCTGCTGGCGTCCGCCTTCGCCGTGGGGCTGGCCGCCGGGGTGAGCCACCGCAGGGCCCGTGAGGACATCATGGACGAAGCGCTCGCGCCGCCCGTGGCCGAGCCGCACGCAAAGGGGATCCGCATCCGATGACCGACGCCGTGAACCACGCGCTGCCGCCGGTGCCACTGCACGGCCTGCTGTTCGACGTGGCCGGCGCCAGCGCCCAGGGGCCGCGCAAGGAGAACCAGGACGCGTTCAGCGTGGACGCGTTCACCAGCCGCGGCTTCGTGGCCGTGGCGGACGGGATGGGGGGCGAGCGCGCCGGCCGGCTGGCCGCCGACACCGCGCTGTCGACGCTGACCGGCGGGGGGGAGATCCGCAGCCTGGACGGCGCTCGCTACGCCGTGCGCGCGGCGGACGAGGCGGTGGCCCGCGCGGCCCAGCAGTCGCCGGACGAGCGCGGCGGGATGGGGTGCGCGCTGGCGCTGATGGCGCTCTCTGTCGATCGGGGCGGCGACGTGGGGTGGATCGGCGCGCACGTGGGCGACGTCCGCATCCTCAGCCGCTCGCCCGACGGCACGGTGCGGCTGGAGACGCGCGACCACACGCCGGCGTACGCGCGCTGGGAGGCGGGCGAGATCGCGCTGGACGAGATCCCCGACTCGCCGGGATCCAACAAGCTGCAGCGCGCCGTGGGCCGCGGCGGCGAGGCGGAGGCCACCTGGATCCCCGTGCGCGCCGGGTGGACGTACCTGCTCGTCAGTGACGGCGTGACCAAGGCGATGCGGCTGGACGAGCTGGGGCACGCCATGGCGCTCCCGTCGTCCGAATCCATCTGCCAGTCCGTCACCCGCAAAGTGGAAGAGCGCGGGCCGGACGACAACTACACGGTCGTGGCGGTGCGCGTGCTGGACGGCGGCGGCGGCGACACCATGCCGGCGCCCCCGCCGCGCTCCCCCTCGGCCGCGTCGGCGTCGTCCGCCGCGGCCGCGGGGGCGGCGGCATCGCCCGACCGGGTGGGATCGGCCAACTCGCCTCGCAACCTGTTCAACCCGCCGCCGGAGACTGACTTGAACGGCCCAAGACGCCCTTCCCGCTCGGGTGGCATCGCCCCCCTGCTGATCGCGCTGCTGGCGCTGGGGCTGGCCGCGTACGCCGCCTGGGCCGCCAGCCAGTCGCGCGGCGGGGACCAGGCCGCGCTGGCCGCGCAGGTGGACAGCCTGCGCAACGAGGTGCGAACCCTGCGCGCGCGCGCCGCCGTGGGCGACAGCGTGGGCGTGGGGACGGACTCGCTCGCCGCCGCCCCGATGTCCACCGCCCCCGGCACCGTCACGCCGCCGCCGGCGTCCCCGCAGACGCCGGCAGGCCAGACGACCACGGGTCAGACGACGACGGGGACGCGCCCCGCAACTCCCACGAAGCAGCCATGACCGACTTTACCCCGGCCACCCGGCCGACGGACGACCAGGAGCCGCTGCTGGACTCGTTCCTTCGCGAGGCCATCCCCGAGATCAAGCTGTCGCTGGGGGACGCCATCGACCGCGACAACTCGCGCGCCATCCCCGACAAGTACGTCAGGATGCTGCCGCTGACGACCCTCGTCGTCACGCTGCGGCCGGACGCGGCGCAGGCGGTGGCGGTGATGGCGGCGGAGCTGGAGGAGGAGCTCACCGACTCGGTGATGCGGCACGGCTCGCTGTACGACCGCGACTACCGGGTGCGGCTTAAGGAAGCGGGGACGCGCGGCGCGCCGCTCTTCCGCGTCTCCATCCAGCCCGCGGGGCAGCCGGAGCCGGAGCCGATCGCCGCCGCGCCGCCGCCCCCGCCGCCCCCCGCGCCCGAGCCGACGGTCGCCGCGCCCGAGCCGAGCCGCGCGCCGGCCTCGGCCGTGGGCGAGACGCTGTTCGCCGGCCGTTCGCCGGAGCTGATGGACCCCGACGCCACGCGGGTGGAGGGGATCGCCCCGCCGCCGGCCCCCGCCGCGCCCGCGGCCCCGCCGGTATCGGACTTTCCCGCCGGCCGCTTCGAGCTGCTGGTGGAGGACGAGGACGGCACGGAGCGCGAGCGCTTTCCCATCTCGCAGCACCAGTCCACCGTGGGCCGGCAGACGGACAACCCGGAGCTGCGCAGCGACCTGCAGCTTACCGGCTCGCCCAACGTGAGCCGGCGGCAGCTGGCGCTGGTCTACACGGAGCGCGACGGCCGCCCGGGGTTCGTGGTGTACAACCTGGGGCTGAACGCCATGCACGTGGGCGACCGCGAGGTCAGCGGCGCCAACGCGCGGCAGGGGGCGCTGGACGTCGCCGCCATGGGCGAGCACTCCACCTGGGTGGCGCCCGGCGAGGCGATCCGCATCGGCGGCCACGGCCCCATCGTACGCATCAAGGACACGAAGGCGGCAGAGAAGGAGCCGGAGGGCGGCGGCGGAGGGCTGGAGATCCACGTCGTGCCGCCGGTGGACCCGGACGCGACGCAGTTCGGCTGAGGAGTGCGAAAGTGCGAGAGTGAGGGGATCGACGGGATCCCGATCCGCCGGCTCCGCGCGAAACGTTTGAGGGGTCGGCGCGTACACACTTTCGCACTCCCGCACTTTCGCACTTTCGCACTTCTTTTCAGTGGGCGGGGATGAGGGGCGCGGTACACCCCATCGCCTGGTGAGGCAATCATGGCAGGGCTGGCGCAGTTCCTGGTCGGGCACGTGCTCGACGACCACTACAGGCTGGAGTCGTTGCTGGGCGAGGGCGGCTTTGGCGTCGTGCTGCGCGCCACCGACCTCAGGGCGGAGCGCGAGGTCGCCGTAAAGGTGCTCGACGCGCCGCGCGGGATGAACGCGGTGCAGGTGGAGCGTCTGCGCCACCGCTTTCAGCGGGAGGCGGAGGTGGCCGCGCGCCTGCCGCTGCATCCGAACCTGGTCCCGGTGCTGGACTACGGCGCCACCGAGCGCCTGGACTACCTGGTGATGGAGCTGCTCCGCGGCGAAAGCCTGCGCGAGAGGCTGGCCCGCCAGGACGATCCCATTCCGCTGCGCACCGCGCTCCGCATCCTGCGCGACGCGGCGCTGGGCGTGGCCGCCGGGCACGAGGCGGGGCTCATCCACCGCGACCTCAAGCCGGCCAACATCTTCCTGGAGGGGGATGCGGCCAGTCCCACGGTGCGCATCCTGGACTTCGGGATCGCCAAGCTGATCGACGAGGCCGAGGACGAAGAGACGCGCACGCACCTCACCCTTCCCGGCGAGTGGTTCGGCAGCGAGTTCTACTCGCCCCCCGAGCACCTGCGCCGCGAAGGGGTGACGCGCGCGTCCGACGTGTACAGCCTGGGCGTGGTCGCCTTCGAGCTGCTCACGCGCACGCGGCTGTTCACCTCGCAGGACCAGGACCGGCGCCGCAACGGCCTCCCCGTCCCCGTGCCGTCGCTCGTCGCCCGCAACGCCGCCATCCCGCGCGACGTGGAGTGGATCGTCCGCAAGGCGCTGGAGGAAGATCCCGCCGAGCGCTTCGACACCGCCGGCGAGCTGGCGGCGGAACTGCACCGCGCCATCAACCGCCTGCGCCGCGCCAGCGACCTGGCCGAGGACGCCACCCCCGCCGCCGTCGTCGCGGGGGAGGACGGCACCGGGGTCTCGGTGGATGAGGGGACGGCGGTGGCGGCGGAGGATGCGCCCGCCGGCATCTTCGGCCTGCGGCGGCGGGGGAAGGACGTGGATCCGTCGGGGCTGGACCGCGAGGTGGAGCGGCTGCGCTGGAAGAAGGTGCGCCGCCGCGCGCTGCAGGCCGCGGGGATCGCCGCGCTGGCGTTCGGCGGCGTGGCGGGGGGCTACGGCATCGCCGCCATGCGCGAGTCGCAGGCGCCCATGCAGTCGGTGGTGCCGGAGCGCGTGCTGACGGCCGTGGAAGAGAACGAGGAGGGGATCCGCCGCTTTCGCGACCGCGACTACGCCGGCGCGCTGGAGCACTTTGGCCGCGCCATGCAAAAGGCGCCGGGCAACGCGGAGTACATGAACAACCACGCCTACGCCCTGCTGCGCGCCGGCCGCACCGCCGAGTCCGTCGCCGCGCTGCAGGAGGTGGTGGCGCAGCACCCGGACCGCGAGGTGGCGTACAGCAACCTGGCCGAGGCGCAGCTGGCGCAGGGCGACACCGCCGGCGCCATCACCACCATGCAGGCGCTGCTGGCCATCGGCCCCTCCCCCGCGCGCCGCGGCGAGGCCGAGACGCTGCTGGCCCGCCTGGGCGCCGACGTGTGGGACACGCAGGAGTGGGAAGACACGCAGGCGACGGACGCGCCGGTGCAGGACGTGCCGGTGGATGACGTGCCGCCGTGGCAGGGCGAGTCGCCGTCGGAGGGCACCGTCATCGCGGACACCGTCTATTCGGAAGACGGGATGACGATCACGTACAGGAGCACGCCGTAGCGATCGCGCCCTCCCCGGCGGCACCTGAGTGCGTCACCCCCTCCCGCAAGCCGCGCGAAGAGGGGGGATGCACGGCACGGGCGGTGGTGCTTCGGTCGATTCGGCGCGAGGGGCAGGCGCCCCCCTCCCCGGCCCTCCCCCACAAACTGCGTGGGGGAGGGGGAACGGCGGAAAGCCCGTCGCAGCGGGATCGAATTCTCCCCTCTCCGTGAGGAACGAACGGGGAGGGGCCGGGGGAGGGGCACCCCGCGGGCGCAGCTCGACGCCCGTCGCCGAGCCCTGCACTATCGGCCCCATCAACCTCCCCCAGCAGTTTTGGGGGAGGTGCGAGCCTAAGCGAGTGGAGGGGGCGTTCCTCGGGGCCTGGGGTCATACGCAAACGAACGGGGCACGCGCCCGGACGTCTACATAAAACGGATCGTGAGCTGATGGCGGGACTGGAATCGCTGCTGAAGGGACGGGAGCTGGGGGGCCGCTACCGCATCGAAGAGGTGATCGGGCGGGGAGGCATGGGCGCGGTGTACCGGGCCATCGACCAGCGCCTCGGACGCCCGGTGGCCGTAAAGGTGATCACCGCCTCCGCCGGCAACGACCCCGAGACGCGCGAGCGGCTGCGGGCGCGCTTCAAGCACGAGGCCGCCTCCGCCGCCCGCCTCCCCAAGCACCCCAACGCGGTGACCGTGCACGACTACGGCACCGACGAGGAGCTGGGGCTGGACTACATCGTCATGGAGCTGCTGGAGGGCGAGGACCTGGCCACGCGGCTGCAGCGCGGCGGAGTTCCCCCCATGGCCGAGGCGCTGCGCATCCTGCAGCACGCGGCGCGCGGCGTGGCCGTGGGGCACCGCGCCGGCCTCATCCACCGCGACGTAAAGCCCGGCAACGTCTTCCTGGTCCGCCACGGCGACGAAGAGGAGGTGCGCGTCCTGGACTTCGGCATCGCCAAGGCGATGGCGGAAGAGGACACCGCCTCCGCCGGCCTTACCCACGACGGCCGCGCCCCGCTCTCCCCCGCGTACGCCTCGCCCGAGCAGCTGCGCGGCGACGCGCGCCTGACCCCCGCGTCCGACGTCTTTTCCCTGGGCGCGCTGGGATTCCAGCTCCTCAGCGGCACGCGGCCGTTCACCGACGCGGACCGCGCGCGGATGGGCGCGGGGCTGGAGGTGCCCGTTCCCGCCCTGCGCGCCCGCAACCCGCAGGTGCCCGACGAGGTGGAGCAGGTCATCCGCCGCGCCCTGCACCCCGACCCCGCGCAGCGCTACGAGGACGCCAACGCGCTGGCCAACGCGCTGGACGCGCCGGTCCGGCACCTGTCCCACACGCCGCTGGGCGCCGCCGTCCCCGCCCCCGGCGCCGCGGGCGGGTTCGTGGACGACGACCGGACGATGCTGGCGGATGCGGACCGCACCGCCTACGCCGGCGACGACGACGACCGGACGATGCTGGCGCCGCCGATTCCCGTGCGCGCCACCCCGCGCCCCGTCCCCGAGGTGCGCCCCGCCACGCCGGTGATGACGCCGCCGCGGCGCCGGCAGGTGGCGGAGCAGCGCAGCGGCATCCATCCCATGGTGTGGGTGCTGCTGCTGGCGGTCGCGGGGCTGGCCGCCTTTCTGGTCTGGCAGCAGACGAGCCGCCGCTCCACCGTCGGTCCGGTCGCGGCGGACACCACGGTGGTGGATACGGCCAAGCAGGATACGATCGACAGCACCGACGCGCTGGCGCTCAGCATGGAGGGGCTGCGGTTCCTGAACGCCGGCGACCCCGCCATGGCGCTGGACTTCTTTCGCCGCGCCAACGCGATCGACGAGCGCAACGTGGAGTACCGCGACCAGATGGCCGTGGCGCTCATCCGCCTGGGCCGGCACGCGGAGGCGGCGCAGCTGCTGGAGACCACCATCCGCATCGACCGGCGCTACGACCTGCTGTACAGCCACCTGGCCGAGGCGCGCCTGGCGCTGGGCGACACGGTGAGCGCCATCCGCGCGCTGGAAGACTTCATCGAGATCACCCAGAACCAGGGGGACCGCCAGCGCGCCTTTCAGATGCTGCAGGCGCTGCGCACCCCGCCGCCGCCCGTGCTCCCCGTCCCAGGGCAGACCACGGACACCACCGTTACGACAACGACAACGACGGATACCGGGTTCGTGCCGCCTCCGCGCCCCGCGCCGCGCGACAGCATTCGCATCGGCTTTCCGCGCTGACGCTTGGAGTACGCGGTGTCGGTGCGCGGCTCCGGGCGCGTGGAGCTGGCGGCGTACGGACTGGCGGACGCGGAGCACCAGGTGGAGAAGGAGATCCGCGCGCTCTGGCCCGCCGCCGCCGCGGTGGACGTGACGGACGTGGCGCGGATGGACGAGGCGTCGCGGATCGTGGAGGAGTTCCGCGTGGGCTACCGCGTCCGCGGCGTGGTGTCCGTAACGGCGGATACGGAGGCGGAGGCGCGGAAAGCCGCGCTGCGGATGATGCGCGACCGCTTCATCGGCAGCCGCTTCGAGCGGATCACGTGGGAGGTTGTGTAGGGGACGTCGGTTCCTCTGACCGCGGCGTTTGGCGGTTGATGCTCTTTGCGGACCTGGTTCGGTAACGTGCTGTCCGCCCGCGTGAGCGAATGAATTCGCCGCTGGGAAAACGCAAAGTCCGCCTTCGCGGACTGCGCCGTGGCAGGAGCCTGCCCGCGAACACTTCTTCCATCCCGCAGGTCTGTCATTCCGAGAGAGGCGCCGCGCGGGCCCGTCGTCTCGCGCCATCCTCTGGCGCCGACCGAGGAATCTACTCGCGGCTGCTCGCGCCTCTTCGACGCGCCCCGATGCTGAGGTCCGGAGTCCGCGAAGGCGGACTTTGCGAATTTCCAGCGGCGAATTCATTCGCTCCAGCGGGCGGACGGCACGTTATCGGATCAGATACTCAACGCCATCCTTCGCTCCTGGCCCCCGGTTGGCGGGCACTACCACCTGCCGCCGCTGATGCTTTTCACGGCACGTAGCTCACCCCGAAGTACGCCGTCAGGTCCTTGCGGTAGCCGCCGTCCAGGCCGTACGCCGCGCCCGCCAGCAGCCGCATCCCCGGGCTCCCCGCGGCGCGAAAGGAGGGGACGGTGAGCACCAGCTCCGCGCCGACCACGCGCAGCCAGCGCTCGTACTCCGGGTCGGTGGTTCCGCCCCAGAAGTAGGGCGTCACCAGGCCCAGCGTGGTGCTCACCCGGTACGTCAGCAGGTCGCGGCCCTCCAGCGCGCCCCAGCGCAGGGCCGGCATCGGCACGCGCTGGCCCAGGACGGCTTCGTCCACCAGCAGCGTCGCGGGGCCGCCCACCGTCCACTGCTCCCACTCCGGCGCGGCGCGGCTCACCCGGCCCATCGACGCCTCCGCGCGCAGCCCCAGCCCGCCCCACCCCGCGCCGAACGCCGTCGTCACCAGGCCGCGGCCCCACGTCTCGCCCAGCGTCTCGCCCGCGGCGCCGCTCAGCATCAGCACGCCGGCCGAGTACGCCGAGCCCACCCGCCGCCCGTCCGTGGCGTAGTACCGGCCGAAGCCGAGCACCCGCCGGCCGCTCTCCCCATCCACCAGCTCCAGGTTCCCCGCGGACGCGCCCAGCCGCCACTCCTGCGCGCGCCGCCCCACGCTCCACGCGTTGCGCGCCGTCAGCGACGCACCGGCGTAGCGCGCGTCGCGGCCCGTGCGGCCGTACGCGGGGAGGCGCGAGGGATCGTGCGCCAGGTAGAACGCCTCGCCGCCGATCGTCGGCCGCATCCCGCGCCAGACGGCGGTGAGCGATCCGCCGCGCTCCATCCCCCGGTCCCCCCAGATGCCCTGTGCCGCCACCGCCAGCCGCCCCACGGGATCGGCGTTGTAGAGCAGGAGCCCCGCCGAGCCGCCGTCCGCGTTCACCGCGCCCAGCGGCAGCACGCGCGTCCACCGGGGCCCCAGCCCGTAGCCGCCCGCCGCCGGCACCGGGCCGCGGGGAAAGGTGTCCGGCACCGCCGCCGCCACCCGCGGTACGGCGGGGACCAGCGCGGCCGGCAGGTTGACGGCCGCGCCCGGGCTGGCGCTGTCGGGGTGGATGCGGTGCAGATCCAGCCCGCCGGCGTGCAGCGAGAGGAAGTAGACGCCGCCCGTCGCGCGGTCCACCTCCGGCGCCACCGCGGACCCCGTGACCCGCGTCAGCGGCGCCGACTCGCCCGTGGCGAGATCCACGCGCGCCAGGTTGGCGATCCCCCCCGCCTCGCTGACGGCGATCAGCCCCGTTCCATCCGCCGTGAAGACGGGATCGTACGCGCTTCCCCGCGGGTCGTCGTGCACCACGCGCGGCGGCGCGCCGGCCGTGTCCATCAGCACCAGCTTCCAGCGCCCGCGCTCCTGCATCGCCGCCGCGACCGTGGCGCCGTCGGGGGAAAAGCGGGGGTGGTCGAAGACCAGGTCCGGCGCGCCGGCCGCCAGCGGGGTGATGCGGCCGCCGCGCAGGTCGATCATCACCAGCCCGCAGAAGCCCTCGCTGCACTGCACGGCCACGGCGCGGCGCCCGTCCGGCGCTGGGTCGGGGGCGCGGATGGAGGCGCCGTACGTCACGCGGCGGATGGTGTTGCGCCGCCAGTTCCACACGTACAGGTCCTGCCGCGTGGCCCCGCCGCCGATCGGCGCGGCGCGGGTGACCAGCAGGTGGTCGCCGTCGGGAAGAAATCGCGGGTCTTCGTACGCCAGCCCGTCCGCGGGGCGCAGCGTGGCGAGCGGCACGCGGGGGCGCGGATGGACGCGGATGGCGGGCACGTCCTCCGGGTCGCGCCGCAGCAGCCGGCGGCGCTCCGCCTCGTCCACGCTGTCGCCGGCGGCCGGGGACGTGCGCCAGACGACGACGCGGGTGAACGCGGGCGTCGCGCCGCGCAGCGTGAGGGCCAGGTGCTCGCCGTCCGGCGACACGGCCGGATCGCCCGTGCCCCACGCCAGGTGCTGCACCGTGTCGCCCACCACCAGCCCCGCCTCCGCCAGCCGGCGCCGCGCTTCCAGCGCGTGCGCGGTCACGTCCACGGTAAAAAAGCCGTACATCTCCTGCGGCGTGCCGCCATACACGCCCGCGAACGCCTGCTCGAACGAGCGTTCCTGCCGCGCGCTCATCCGGCGCCACAGCTGCACCAGGCTCTCGTCGCCGCGGCGTTCGGCCAGCCACTCCAGGAACGCCGATCCCGCCAGGTACGCCATCCCGCTCGCCTGGTACGGCCCGCTCTCCGCGCTCAGCTGCCCGTAGGAGGGGAGGCGCCCCTCGATGGCCCACTGCCGCAGCACCGCCGCGCGCGCGACGCCGTGGGGGCGCCCGCTCCCGGTCAGCCGGCCCTCCACGTACGTCGCGTAGCCTTCCTTTACCCAGCGCGGCGCGCCCGTCAGCGGCCCCACGCCGCGCGGGTCGATCACGGACATCACCCGGGTGAGCGGGTTGCGGCTGGGGCGCGTGAGGTGGGCGATGTGGACGAACTCGTGGACGAGAAGCTGCTCCACGAACGAGCGCGTGTGCCCCAGCACGGAGCGCGCTTCGGGCGGGGTGGGATACAGCAGGATGTACGGCGTGCGGAGAAAGCTGAACGCGCTGCCGTTCGACTCGCCCGCGGGGTCGTCGACGACGACCGTTACCCGCCGCCGCGGCGCGCTCCCCACCGTCGCCGCCACCACGGAGCGGATCCCCTCCAGCCGCGAGACCACGTCGCGTGTCCACGCCTCCAGTTGCGCGGGGTAGTGCACGTCGAAGTGCTCCGTGCGCATCGTCCGCCATTCCAGCCACGGGCGGGTGGTCTGCGCGCGCAGCGGCGGCGCGAGCGCGAGGGCGAAAAGCGCCGCGAACAGCAGCAGGCGACGGATCATGCGGATGCGGTCACGTGGATCGTCGGACGGCGAGCGTGGGGCGGATTACCCGGCTTCCCGGGGGTGAGTTTCAAACGATCGGAGCGGGTCGGGGGCGAGGATCGTCGAAACGCATCGAACTGCGTCCGCGGGGTGCCCCTCCCCCGGCCCCTCCCCGCTCGTTCCTCGCGGAGAGGGGAGAATTCGATCCCGCTTCGGCGTGCTGCGTTGCGTGGGGCCTCCCCAACCGCGTCCCCCCCAATCTGTCCTTCCGAAGGAGGCGCCGCACGTAATGCGCCATCATGATATGCCACGGCGCCGACGGAGGAATCTACCCTCGGAATTCTCGTGGCCCGCCACCGTGCCGTACACCCGCGGCAACCTGCCCGCGCAGGCGGACATCGCGTTTTCCCAGCCGCGAATTCATTCGCCTCTGGCGGGGGTCGGCGACTCACCGTCCTGGCCGCCTGATTCCTCCACCACGAACGGCTGCACCTGCGCCAGCACGGCCGCCGTGTCGTCGGCAACGATGAGGACGATGTCGCCGTCCTGCATCATCTCCAGCGCGCGGTCGACGGCTTGCGGCTCGGAGAGCACCGTCTCCCAGCGTTCCGGCGGCAGGCCGCCCTCCTCCAGCCCCTCGCCGATCAGGCGGGCCACCTCGCCCGCGGGGCGGCCGCGCAGGTAGTCGGGGTGCTCCTTGGCGATCACGTAGTCCAGCCCCGACGCCGCGCGTCCCAACTCGCGCAGGTCCTCGTCGCGGCGGTCGCCGGGCATGGTGACCAGGCCGATGCACCGCCGCGCCCCCGACCGCCGCGCGAAATCCGCCAGCGCGCGGACGGCGGCGGGATTGTGCGCGTAGTCCACCACCACGCGTCCGCGTGCCGTCCGCAGCACGTTCATCCGCCCCGGCGTCGTGGCGCCCGAGGGGAGGAAGGTGGCCAGCCCGGCGCGGATCTGCTCGAGGGAGAGCCCCTGCGCGTGCACGGCCGCCACCGCCGCCATCACGTTCTGCACCTGGAAGCGCGCCGCGCCGCCCAGCGTCAGCGGCACCTCCTCCGCCGCCACCACGGCGACGCGCTCGCCGCCGCGGCGGAGGACGATCGTCTCGCGTCCGCCCTCGTCCTCCACCACCAGCGCCTTGCCGCCCGCCGCCAGGTGCTCCGCGACCGGCGGATGGGCCGTATCGAACGAGAACAGCACCACCTCGCCCGCCGTCACCTCGCGCATCCGGAGGACGAGCGGGTCGTCCGCGTTCAGCACCGCGTGGCCGCCGGGCTTTACGGAGGCGGGGATGAGCGCCTTGACCTCCGCCAGCTGCTCCACGGTGTGGATGCCGCGCATCCCCAGGTGGTCGGGGGTCACGTTCATCACCACGCCGACATCGCAGGCGTCGAAGCCCAGGCCGGAGCGCAGGATGCCGCCGCGCGCCGTCTCCAGCACCGCCACCTCCACCCGCGGGTCGGAAAGGACGATGTCGGCCGCCAGCGGGCCGGTCAGGTCGCCCTCCATCAGCAGGTGCTCCTGGTGGTAGACGCCGTCCGTGGTCGTGAACCCCACGCGCCGCCCCGTCTGGCGGAAGAAGTGGGCGATCAGCCGCGTCGTGGTCGTCTTTCCGTTCGTCCCCGTCACCACGATGACGGGAATGGTGGACTCGCTCCCCGGCGGATACAGCATGTCGAGCACGGCGCCGGGGACGTCGCGCGGCGTGCCCTCGTCCGGATCGGTGTGCATCCGGATGCCGGGGGAGGCGTTGACCTCGATGATCGCCGCGCCGTTCTCGTCGAAGGGGACGGAGATGTCCGGCGTCAGCACGTCCAGCCCAGCGATGTCCAGCCCCACGGCCGCCGTGGCGAGCTCGCAGAGGCTGGCGTTGCGGGGGTGGATCTCGTCCGTGCGGTCGATGGAGGTGCCGCCGGTGGAGATGTTGGCCGTCGCGCGCAGGTGCACCGTCTCTCCCGCGGCGGGAACCGAGTCGAGCGTGAGGCCGCTGCGGGCGAGGTGGCGCTCCGTCAGCTCGTCCAGCGGCAGCGGCATCAGCGTGTGCGCGGGGCGGGACGCGTCTCGGGCCGGATTTCGATTCTCCTCTTCCGCCAGCGCGCGGATGGTGCGCCGTCCGTCTCCGATTACGTGCGCCGGCACCCGCTCCGCCACGGCCACCACGCGCCCGTCGACCACCACCACGCGGTGATCGCGGCCGCCCACGTACCGTTCGACGATGACGGTCGGGTGCTCCGCGAGCGCGACGGGCCAGGCGGCGCGGACGTCGTCGTCCGTGTCCAGCCGGCCGCTGATGCCGCGGCCGTCGTTGGCGTCCAGCGGCTTGAGCAGCACGGGAAAGCGCAGGTACGCCGCGATCTCCAGCGCCTCGTCCACCGTGTGCGCCACGTCCCCGCGCGGCACCGCCAGGCCGATGCGGTCCAGCAGGCGCTTGGTGCGGTCCTTGTCGCTGGTGATGTCGGTGGCGATCACGCTGGTGCGGTCCGTCATCGTGGCGTCGATGCGGCGCAGGTTGCGGCCCAGCCCCAGCTGCACCACGTGCTCGCCCGGCGCGCGCCGCACGGGGATGCCGCGCCGGCGCGCCTCCGCGATCAGCACCGTCGTCGTGGGCCCGGGGTGCGCCTTCAGGTAGACGGCGTGCAGCTCATCCACCACCCGCTCCATCCCGGGATCGTCGCCGCGCAGGCAGGCCCGCACCAGCGCCGCGGCCTCGTGCACGGCCTCGATCCCCAGCTCCGCCTCCTCGTATCCCGCCACCAGCACCGGCGGCTCGTCCACCCCCTGCTCCACGATCCGGCTGAACGTGACGGGCGAGCCCGCCAGCCGCTGCAGCTCCATCGCCGCGTACCGCACCGCCTCCGGCCACGACGCGTCCGCCTCCAGCGGCGGCGCGCCCGGCAGCGCATCACGCAGCCGCTCCGCGAACCCCGCCACGTCGGCCGGCGCGGAGACCGAGAGCTCTCCCGTCACCACTTCGCAGGCCACGACGGGATCGGGCGACCACAGGTTGCGGCCGCGCAGGGCGCGCACGCCGCGCACGCGAAGGTCGCCCGCCAGTTGCGCGGGGGGTGGAGCGGATCCGGGGTGGCTCATGGTGTCGGGCGGAGGATTCAAGCCGTTCCTGTCCGTACGGGCGCATGCAAGGGCGCGGCCTCCGGGTGGGGAGGCCGGTTTTTCGTTTGATGGTTTTGGGTCGAAGCCTACGGATGTGTTTCGTCGCGCGGCGGTGCGGGCACGGCGATGGGGGCCGCGGACTGCGCGGGGCGTGGGCGCTCCGCGCAGTCGATGCGGCGCGCGTACCGGCGCTCCGTGTGGGCCCCGCCGGCCTGCTGCGGCTCCGGGCGATCCTGGGGCGTGTCGTGGCTGTTCATGCGGAACCGCGCCGGCTGGGTGAGGGGCACCGACCGTGTGTCGTTCGTCGCCGCACAGGCCATGCCGCGCGGAAAACAGGACGCGGGATCGGGGTTGCGGCTAAGTGCAGGGTTGACAAGTGTTTATGATGCAGGTAGATTCGTCGCACTTCGACATGGCAGAGAGTTTCTCTGTTTGAGCCGATAGTCTTGAAGCCGGGGACTGATCCTGCAGCGGACGTGGAGTCTTGACGGACACCGCGGAGAACTGTGGGGATGTCACCCACCGATACTCACGTATCTGGCTTCGAACACAGCTCTCTGTTGTGTCCTGGTCGCGGGGTGGAGCAGCCTGGTAGCTCGTCGGGCTCATAACCCGAAGGTCGCGGGTTCGAATCCCGCCCCCGCTATGTGAAAACGCCTTCGCACCGGCTCAGCCGGCGCGGAGGCGTTTTCGCGTCTGCCGGATCGGGCTACTCGGCGGCCGGGACCGGCGCGGCGGTCCCGGCGCGGCGTCCCCACCACCAGAAAAGCGCGCCGATCAGCACCACACCCGCGAACACCGCCGTCCCGGCTCTGAGCGTAGCCGCCGCCGCGCCCACCGCCGCGTACGCCAGCGCGGCCGGAATGGTGCCCAGGAGCGCCGCCAGCATGGCCCGGCCCCACGGCATGGGCGAGGCGCCGGCCAGGATCATCACCGTCTCCGCCAGCATGGGCACCGGCCGCGACGCCACGATGGCCAGCGCCCCCCACCTCTCAAGCAGCCGCCCCGCACGGTCGTGCTCCTCGGGCGTCACCAGCCGGCGGATCCACCCGTTCCCCGCCCGCCCCAGCGCGAACCCCACCGCCGCCGCCCCCATCGCCCCGATGAGCGACAGCGCCGCGCCCGTCCACAGGCCGAAGAGCACCCCGTGCAGCATCATCACCCCGCTGCTGGGCACGGGGAGGGCCACATCGACGATCAGCAGCGACACGCCCACCGCGGCCGCCGCCGCGCCGCCCCGTCCCATCCAGGGCCGTGCGTCTTCCACCGGCATCCCCAGCGCCGCGGCCGCGCCAAAGAGCGCCAGGAACAGCACCATGAACCCGGCCAGCAGCAGCCAGTAACGTCGCATGAGTCGACTCGCCGGGCGAGGGTGGACGGAACCCCGCGGCGCAAGGCGCCAGGGGAGCGGAGGGCAGACGCCAAAAGTTTGCTTGGAGGGGGCGGCCCTGCTACACAATATGGCGGCAGAGAGGTGCGCGGAAGTCCGGGATGCGGCTGGCGCGCGGTCCCGGCTTCGCCACCGCAGAGCCTCCCGCACCCGGAGCGATCCCCATGGCCGCGGTCCACCCCCGTTCCCGTCGCGCGGCGGCGCTCGTGCTGCTCGCCCTGGCCGCGTGTGGCGGCGGCGACGCTCCCGCCGCGAAGGATGCCGCACGGGCGACGGCCGGCGGCGTGAGCACCGGTGCCCTCCCGCCGCTGCCGCCGGGGCTGCCGGCGCCGTACCTCTCCGGCGTGATCCCCACGCTGGTGCCGCCGCTGCCGGACTCCGTCACCACACCCACCGGGGCGCGGCCGTGGTTCGACGTGTTCTCGTGGCAGTCCTTCATCGCCCTCAACTGGCCCGCCGGGGAGACGCGCGGGGAGGCGCTGAGCCCCGGCGACCCCGCCGCGTTCCTGAACGCCGGCAACGGCACGCTGCGGGTGTGGGAAAGCTACAAGGAGAGCTGGGAGCTGTTTGGCCAGGGAAACAAGCGGCCCAGCGTGTTCACCAGCTGGGACTCGCCCGTGGAGCCGTGCGGCGGGCTGCAGCCGGGGCAGACGGCGTTCACCTTCACTTCCAAGGGGAACTCCCTCTTCACCGCGGCCGCGGAGTCGTTCTCCTTTCCCCTGGTGGACCAGCACCAGGGGTACACGCTCTTTTCCGTGCGCTACAACCAGGCCCAGTACGACACCGTCCGCGGGGCCGACGGCGACCCGGGCTCGTGGATGTACCTGTCCAGCAACCTGGGCCGGTCCCTCCCCTTCTTCATGCCGGCCAGCGACTCGGCGGGGCACGTGGGGGCAGTGATGATCAAGGCCGCCTTCCGCCCGCTCACCGCCCGGGACGACACCAGCAAGTTCTACCACATCACCGCGCAGGTGGCCACCGACACCCTGGGCAACACCTGCACGCCGGTGCGGATGGGGCTGGTGGGGCTGCACGTCGCGCAGAAGCTGGTGGGCTTCAAGGAGTGGGTGTGGAGCAGCTTCGAGCACGTGAGCAACGTCCCCGGCGCCGGCGCGCGCAAGACGGGGAACCCGCCCGCGTACTCGTACAACAACGGGCTCGACACCCCGCAGGCCGTGGGCGGCTGGTCGTACCGTCCCGACACGGTGATCAGGGTGCAGAACCCCCGGCCGGTGCAGGTGCGGCGGGTGAACGACATCCCCAATACCCCCGCCGGCTCCTCCACGCAGCAGATCAACGCCATCTACCAGGCGTACCTGCAGAACACGGTGTGGGCCAACTACCAGCTGGTCATCACCCAGTGGCCCAGCAACCCGGACGATTTTCAGCTGGTGGACGACGGCGGCATCTACCCCGACGACGCGGGGGGCGCGTTCCCGGTGAACGGCGCCGTCAACACCACCATGGAGACGTACTTCCAGACCCAGGACGACGCCGAGTCCGCCGGCGGCAACTCATGCATGAGCTGCCACTGGCAGACGGGGCGCACCGACTTCTCGTGGGGGCTGGCCCGGCGCGCACACCTGAACACGCCGGTCTCGCGGCCCTGACGGCCGTCCCACGAACCCGCACCCGAGCACGGGAGACACCCCCGATGTCGAACGGTGACCCTTCACAGGGCTGGTGGATGTACCAGGGCGGCCCCGCCCACGGCGGATACGTGGCGGACACGCCCATCAACGCGACGAACGTGGCGCAGCTGGGCACCAGCCCGCTGCACTCGCTGCAGCTGGGCGGCCCCGTCCTGTCCGTCCCCGCGGCGGTGGACGGGTATGCCTACGTGGGGGTGGCCAACAGCGTGGCCCAGCCGGGGAACAACGGGGGCGGGCTGTTCAAGGTGAACCTGGCCACCGGCGCGGTCGAAAAGCAGTTCACCTGGCCGATCGACCCGGCGCAGCGCGACACCCACGGGTTCACGGGAATGGGGTGCACCCCCGCCGTGGCGAACGGAAACGTGTACTTCAGCGCCTTCGACGGGTACTTCTACTGCGTGGACCAGGCGAACCTGGAGCTGGTGTGGAAGACCAACCTGCGGGAAGCGGACCTGGCGCAGAACCAGCCGGTGACCAACGACGTTCCCGCCGCGGACAACCCCAACATCCCGGCGGGCACCGCGCCGGAGAACTACCCGTACTACGCGCCTCCCGCGGCCGGGTGGTCGTCGCCGGTGGTGGTGGGGAACAGCGTGTACGTGGGGATGGGCGAGGGCGAGAATCCCCTGCTTTTCGGCTTCGTCTACGCCCTGGCCGCCGACACGGGAAAGGTGCAGTGGATCTTCTGCACCGACCAGCTCGTGCCGGAGATGGACAACTGCCCCAACCACATCCCCGCCGCCGCGGTGGCGCCCGGCCAGCAGACGCCCCTCATGTTCACCGTGGTCCCGGGCACCGGTCAGCCCCGCGGCGCCTCGGTGTGGAGCAGCATCGCCTGCGACGGCGGGATGCTCTACGTCACCACGGGAAACCCCGTCGACGACAACCCCGAGGACAACGGCCTGGACCACGGCCTCCCGGTCCCCTCTCCCGGGTGGAAGGACCCGCACCTGCCCCCCGGGTGCACGCAGCCGCAGGGGGTCACCAGCATTCCGAAGTACGCGTACTCCGTGCTCATCCTGGACGCGGCCTCGGGGGCGCTCAAGGCGCACTTCACCCCCACCCAGGACACCAGCTACCGCCCGTCCGACGGAGACATCGACTTTGGCGGCTCGGCGGCGGTGTTCACCCAGAACGACCGGCGGGTGGTGGCGGCGGCCAGCAAGAACGGCAGCATCTTCCTGCTCGACGCGGGGGACCTGTCGCTCATCCGGTGGCGCCAGATGCTGCCGTACAGCCAGGACGGCCAGCGCATCCCCACGGTGGACCCGCACCCGCGCGACATGCAGCACAACCAGCCGCCCACGCCGTCCAACTGTGAGTCCGACAACACCTGGAGCGAGAACTACTCGGGAACGTTCGGCGCCCCGGCCGTGGACCCGGTGAACGGGCTCATCTTCGTGGGGCTGGGCGGGCCCAACTACCACGGGGCCGGTCCGGGTCTCGACCGGCAGAGCACGCCGTTCATGCGCGCGCTCCGGTGGGACACGCTCGAAGACGCGTGGCCCATGGAGCCGCACACCTATACGCCCGGCAACAACCTGGCGCCGGTGACGGTGATGCGGTACACGGCCGCGGGCGCCGGCGCGGCGATGTACCAGAACACGGGCGAGGGGTGCATCGGCTCCCCCGCCATCGCCAACGACGTGGTGATTGTGGGCACGCAGTACCTGGGGCTGTACGGGTTCAGCGCCACCACCGGCCAGGTGCTGTGGCAGCCCAGGCGGCTGGGCCAGCAGACCGGCGGGTTGAGCGGCGGCTACGGCTACTGTATGGGCGCGGCGATCTGGGACCGGTACGTGGTGGCAGGCGCCCTGGCGCAGGGCCGCGACGGCGGCGTTCTGAACATCTACGCCCTCCCGCAGCCGGTGGGCGGCTCCGGGCCGGGCACGGGGGCGGGAGGCGGAGCGTGATGCTGGAGGTGGCCGCGTTCGGCGTGCTGGCCGGGCTGGACAACCTGCAGGTCTCCGCCGCGCTGGGCCTCTCCCGCCCCCGGCGCGGGCGGCTGCTGGCGCTGGCCGCGGCCTTTGCCGCCTGCGAGGCGCTGATGCCGCTGGTGGGCCTGGCGGCGGGCGGGGCGCTGCGGAGGGCCCTCCCCGCGCTGGAGGCCGTGGGACCCCTCGTCCTTCTGGCGTGCGGCGCCGCCATCCTGCTCCTCGCCCTGCGCGAGGGCGACGCGCGGCCGGTGGTGGAGGGGCGGTGGATGCTGGGGCTGCCGCTGACGCTGAGCCTGGACAACCTGCTCGCCGGGGCGGGGCTGGGGAGCGTGGGGTACCCCGTGGTCGCGTCCGCGCTGGTCGTCGGGACGATCAGCGGGGGGATGTGCGTGGCGGGGCTGGCGGCCGGCGCGTCGCTGCGGCGCCGGGTCCCCGGCCGCGCGGAGGTCTGGAGCGGCGCCTACCTGGTCGTCCTCGCCCTCGTCTCCCTGGCCCGGGAGGCGCCGTGAGCGCGCTGGCGGAGCCCGCGGCGGGGACGGCGGCGGGGACGGCGGCGCGCGTGGCGGCGGGGCTGCACTTTCCCACCAGCCTGGCGTTCGACGGCGCGGGGACGGCGTACGTGGCGGAGAGCGGCCTCCCCTTTGGCGGGGCGCCGGCGGGCGGGCGGGTGCTGCGGCTGGGGGAGGACGGCGCCGCCGAGGTGTTCGCGGAGGGGCTGCGCGCGCCGCTGAACGGTCTGGTGTGGCACGACGGCGGCTTCTACGCCAGCGAGGGCGGCTTTCCCGGCCGCATCAGCCGGCTGGCGGCGGACGGGACGCGGAGCACGGTGATCGACGGGCTTCCCGCGCGCGGCAACTACCACGTGAACACGGTGGCGGTGGGGCCGGACGGGTGGCTGTACTGGGGGCAGGGGGCGATGACCAACCTGGGGATGGTGGGGCTGGACGCCTACGACCTGGCTTGGCTCAAGCAGCTTCCCCATTCGCACGACATCCCCGGGAGGGACGTGGTGCTCACCGGCTTCAACGCGGAGACGGAGGACCCGCTGGAGGGGCCGGACGCGCGCGCGGTGACGGGCGCGTTCGTCCCCTTCGGCACGGCGACGCGGGCGGGGGAGCGGATCGCCGCGGGGCTCCCGTGCACGGCGGCCGTGCTCCGCTGCCGGCCGGACGGCTCCGGGCTGGAGGCGGTGGCGTGGGGGATCCGCAACGCCTTTGGCCTGGGCTTTCTCCCCGACGGGCGGCTGATCGCCACGGACCAGGGGAGCGACGACCGCGGCAGCCGGCCGATCAGCGGCGTGCCGGAGATGGTTTTCGAGGTGAAGCGCGGGGCGTGGTACGGCTGGCCGGACTTCGTGGGCGGGGTACCGGTCACGGACCCGCGCTTTACCCCCGTGCGTGGTCCCGCGCCCACCTTTCTGCTGGCGAACCACCACGAGCTGCCGCCGCCGGAGCGTCCGCTGCTGTCGCTGCCGCCCAACGCGTCCGCCTGCAAGTTCCACGTGGCGCCGGCGGGCTCGCCCTGGCCCGGGCACCTGCTGCTGGCCCTGTTCGGCGACGAGGTGCCGATGACGGCGCCGTTCGGCGCGCGCAGCGGGCGGACGGTGGTGCGCATCGATACGCAGGCGTGGACGGCGCACGCGGTGCGCGGGGTGCCGCCGGTGCAGCGGCCGATCGACGTTCGCTTTCACCCGCACACGGGTGAGGCGTGGGTGCTGGACTTTGGAGAGTTCGAGATGACGGCGGGCGGGCTGCGGGCGCGGGCGGGCTCCGGCGCGGTGTGCCGGTTCCGGCCGGAGTAGCGGCCCTTCATCCACCGGATGGAGACGGGGCGGGCGCTCCCCGCCATCCCTGCAACCAGGCGGAGGCTCCATGGCCAACGGAACACCGGTCCTCAACCCCGGGTGGCAGGACATCCAGGGGATGTTCTCGCAGTTCGCCTCGAACATGGCGTGGCGGTTCAACCTGAACGACTACGACGACGTAAAGGCGAACGCGCAGACCATCCTGCTGCGCATCTCCACCCCCGGCGACATGCCGCCCCCCCCGTTCCCGCCGCTCACGGATGCGCAGGTCATCACCTTCGAGACCTGGGTGCACCACGGCTGCCCGCAGAACCCCCTGCCTGCGCCCCCCACGCCGCCGACGCCCGCCGTCCGCCCGAACCCCCCGACCACGCTCTTCCGCTTCGGCTGACGGAATCGGCCTCACGGCGAGTCAGCGGAGGCGGCATGATCCCCTGAGG
Source organism: Longimicrobium sp. (assembly GCA_035635315.1). GTDB lineage: Bacteria > Gemmatimonadota > Gemmatimonadetes > Longimicrobiales > Longimicrobiaceae > Longimicrobium. Next base: position 3,388 of record DASQBH010000837.1, on the reverse strand, counting down.
GAGCGCGCCTTCGGAACTCGAAGTTACTCAACCGCTTGCGCGCGACCGAAGGATCTCGTCCCGGCTATCGCGGGGCTGGCCGCGCGATACTGATCCAGCCCCAGGTGCTGCCGGCGGGATCCTTCGGCCGGCGCCAGATTGCTTGCGCAGCAGCGAGTTGGGAGCGGCGCCTCCCTCAGGAAACCAGTCGTCAGGCGGATGCTTGAACACGCTCTCAGAGTTTTACTGCAGGCTCACGCGGAGAGCGCGGAGAACAGAAGAGAGCGAGGGTTCCCCGCGTCCTCCGCCCCTCCGCGCCCTCCGCGTGAAAACCTGTTTCAGGCCCTGTATGCACATGGAATCAGCATAAACGGTATGAGACGAAGGTCTGTGCCCCTTGCGCGCGCACGGCTGACGGTTGTTTTGTTGTCGTCATGCACATTCGCGCTCTCACCCTCGCCGCGCTGCTCTCCGTGCCCGCGGCCTGCCAGCCGACGGGGATGCCCCAGCCCGCGTACGATGACGGCGCGCTGCAGATGGTCGTCGTCACCACGGCCCGCTGGGACGCGGTGGATGCCACGCTGCAGCGGTACGAGCGCACCGGGCCCGGCGACCCGTGGCGCGCCGTGGGCGAATCGATTCCCGCGGCCGTGGGGCGCAGCGGGCTGGCGTGGGGCGCGGGACTGCATCCCGCGGGGCAGGGAGAGCCGGAAAAGCGCGAAGGGGACGGGGCGGCCCCGGCGGGCGTGTACCGCCTGAGCTCCGCGTTCGGCTACGCGCCGGCGGCGGAGGCGGGGTGGATCCGCATGCCCTACGTGCAGACCGACGCCAGCACCGAGTGCGTGGACGACTCGCGCTCGCGCTTCTACAATCGCCGCGTGGACCGCGACACCATCCCCCAGCCCGACTGGACCAGCCACGAGGAGCTGCGCCGCGCGGACGAGCTGTACCGCTGGGGCGTGTGGGTGGACCACAACTCCGACCCTCCGCGGCCCATGGGCGGCTCGTGCATCTTTCTGCACGTGTGGGGCGGCCCGGGCGTGGCCACCAGCGGCTGCACGGCGATGGCGGAGGCGGACCTGCGGGAGGTGCTGGCGTGGCTGGATCCGCGCGCGCAGCCGGTGCTGGTGCAGCTTCCGGCGAGCGCGTACGCGGGGGTGCGGGGCGCGTGGGCGCTGCCCTGAGCCGCGCCGCCAGCGTTTTTGGCGGCTTGCGTGTCTGGTAGGAACGGCATGACCGACGACGTGGCCCTGCTCGTGGAGCGCACGCTCGGGGGAGACCCCGACGCTGCCGACCGGCTGGTGCGGCTCCACATGGGCGCCGCATACGCCGTGGCGTTGGCCGTGACGCGCAACCCGCACGAGGCCGAGGACGTGGCGCAGGACGCGCTGGTGCTGGCCCTGGAGCGGCTGGCGGAGTGCCGCGACCCGCGCAAGTTCGGCGGATGGCTGGTCCGCATCGTCCGCAACCGCGCCTTCAACCACCGCCGCTACCTGGGCATTCGCGCCGCCGAGCCGCTGGAGCACGCCGACGCCGCCCCCGGCGCCAGCACCCCGCTGGAAGAGACCGAGCGCGCGGAACTGCGCGACCGCCTGAACGAGGCCGTGGGCGAGCTTCCGCAGACGCAGCGCGAGGTGCTGCTGCTTCACGACCTTGAAGGCTGGAAGCACCGCGAGATCGGCGAAAGCCTGGGCATGCCCGAGGGCACCGTACGCTACCACCTGTTCAACGCCCGCCGCGCCATCCGCGGCCGACTGCGGGCGCTGGTTGGCGAGGAGGAATAGATGGAACCCGACCCGATCGACCTTTCCCCGCTGGGGCTGAACGACCTGCGCCGCGAGCGCATGGTGCGCGCCGTGCTGGCCCGCGCCCGCGCCTCCGCGCCCGTCCGCGGGCCGCTGGGCGTGCTGGCGGGGTGGGCGCGCCCCACGCTGGCCGCCGCCGCCGTGATCGCCGCCGTCTCCATCGGCGCGCTGGCGGCGTGGCCGGGCGCGGGGCGGCCGGAGCCCGCGCCGCTCACCATCGCCGACGGGCTGCGCCTGCCGGAGCCCGCCGCCGACTGGATCGCCGAGAACCGTTCGCCCACCGAGGCGGACCTGCTGGAATCGTGGGACCCCTGAGGCACCGTTTGATGAAGACCCTTCTCCACACCGGCCGCGGAGGCCGTCCATGAACGCACGTAACCCCAGCCGCATGCGCATGGCGGGGATGGCGCTGCTGGCCGTTACCTTTGCCGTGGGAATGCTGGCCGGCACCGCGTTCGGCCGCGTGCTCAGCGCGCGCGAGCCCGACGCCGCCTCCGCCGCCGCCGAGTGCGAGCAGAAGCGCGGCCCGCACCACATCTTCGACAAGCTGGACCTGACCGCCGAGCAGCGCACGCGCATCGACGGCATCATGGAAAGCCGGCGCGCGCTCACCGACTCGCTGTGGCAGACGGACGGCGCCCGCATCCGCGCCGCCGTCGACGCCACGCGCGCCGAGATCCGCGTCGTGCTCACCCCCGCCCAGGCCGTGGAGTACGACCGCCTGCGCGCCGAGCACGAGGAGCGCAAGCGCCGCGAGCGCCAGGCGCGCGACTCCGCCGCCCAGGCGCGGGCGGGCGCCACGGGGGGCTGACCTTTCGGGCGAACGATCACGGGGAACGGGAGGGGGTGGGATGGCGAAGGCGCGGACGTTCTTCATGGCGCGGTTCGAGAACGCGACCCTGACGCTGCTGCGGGTGATGGCCGGGCTGTTCTTCATGCAGCACGGCGTGCAGAAGATGTTCGGCCTGCTGGGCGGCTGGCGCGGCGAGCCCGGCGCCACCGCGCCGCTGATGTCGCAGCATGGCCTAGCCGGCGTGCTGGAGGTGTTCGGGGGGCTGTTGATCGTGCTGGGGCTGTTCACGCGCCCCGTGGCGTTTCTGCTGTCGGGGATGATGGCGGTGGCGTACTTCCAGATGCACGCGCCGGACGGCTTCTGGCCCATCCTGAACCGGGGTGAGCTGGCGGCGCTGTTCTGCTTCGTCTTCTTCTTTTTCTCCGCCCGCGGCGCCGGTCCCTACAGCCTCGACGCCCTGCTGGAGAGCCGCCGCAGATCCGCCCGCATGGACTTCGCGCGGTAGCGCGACACCCGACACCCTCTCTCGCCACCCGCGGGAGAGGGTGTTTCGGTTCCCACCCCGTCTGCGACGGGGTGGCCCTCTCCCCCGACGGCCCTTTTGCTCGTTCCTCGCAACGGCCGTCGACCCCTCCCCCAAACTGCGGGGGAGGGGTTTGGGTGGGGGACGGTGTGTCGCGCTCCGGCGGGGCGGCGCGAGGGGCGGGCGCCCCCCTCCCCGGCCCTCCCCCACAAACTGCGTGGGGGAGGGAGGTGCGACGCACCTTCGGAACAGGATCGAATTCTCCTCTCCCCCAGGGTTTTTTTGGGG
>DASQBH010000836.1:0-6898 GCA_035635315.1 Longimicrobium sp. | reverse complement strand
CTTCTCTGCGTGACATGTTCCTCCGACGATTGTTCTGTCTCTGTGCAAAGCGGGAGAACGCAGGAGTGTTGACGGTATGCATCGTGCGAATTATCATCGGTGCAGGAAAGGAACGGGAGAATGATCGACGAAACTGACATCCGGATCGTGGAGATCCTTCAGCAGAACGCCCGCACGCCCAACGCGGAGATCGCGCGGCAGGTGGGGATGGCGCCGTCCGCCATCCTGGAGCGCATCCGCAAGCTGGAGGAGCGCGGGGTGATCCAGGGCTACACGGCCCGCATCAACCCCGAGGCGTACGGCGTGGGGCTCACGGCGTACGTATTCGTGCGCGCGGACGAGCGGGCGGGGGCGCCCACGACGGCGGACCGCATGGCGGAGATCCCCGAAGTGCAGGAGGTGCACCACGTGGCCGGCGAGGACTGCTTCCTTGCCAAGGTGCGGGTGAAGAGCCCCCGGGCGCTGGGCGAGCTGCTGCAGAAGAAGTTCGGCGCGATCGAGACCATCCGCTCCACCCGGTCCACCATCGTGCTGGACACGGTCAAGGAGACGGCCGTGCTGCCGCGGCCGGCCACAGGAGACGAGGATGACTGAGACGAAGACGGCGCGCCCGCCGAAGGCGCTGCTGCTTGCCGCGTTCGCCGCGGTGTACCTGGCGTGGGGAAGCACGTACGCGGCCATCCGCATCGCCATCGACACCATGCCGCCGCTCCTGATGGCGGGGGCGCGATTCCTGCTTGCGGGCACGCTGCTGTACGCAATCATGCGTTTGCGCGGCGAGCCCGCGCCGGAGCGCCGGCACTGGGGAACTACGGCGCTCATCGGCCTGCTGCTGCCGACGCTCGGCAACGGCGGGGTGACGCTGGCGGAGCGCACGGTGCCCAGCGCCATCGTGGCGCTGCTGGTGGCGATGGTGCCGATGTGGATGGTGCTGCTGGAGTGGCTGCGCCCCGGCGGCAACCGCCCGACGGCGCGGACCCTCATCGGCCTGGTGATCGGGTTCGCGGGGATCGTGCTGCTGGTGGGGCCGGGGAGCCTGGCGGGCGGCCAGCGGGTGGACCCCGTGGGCGCGGGGATCGTGACAGTGGCGTGCGTGGCGTGGGCATTCGGCTCCATCTATTCGCGCAGCGCGGCGCTGCCCAGGAACGCGCTGGTGGCGACGGGGATGGAGATGGCGTGGGGCGGGCTCTGGCTGCTGCTGGCGGGAACGCTGCGCGGCGAGCTGGGCACGCTGGACCCCTCGGCGTTCACCACCGCGTCGGTGCTGGCGTACTTCTACCTGGTCATCGTCGGCTCGCTGGTGGGCTTCAGCGCGTACATCTGGCTGCTGGGGGTGAGCACGCCGGCGCGGGTGAGCACCTACGCCTACGTGAACCCGGTGGTGGCCGTTCTGCTGGGATGGGCGATGCTGGACGAGCCGCTGAGCGGACGCGTGATTGCCGCGGCGGCGATCATCGTGGCGGCGGTGGCGGTGATCACCATGGGAAAGCGTCCGCAGGCTGCGGCGAAGGCCGAGGCGGAACGCACGCGGGGTGTCGGAGACCGGGAGGGAGAAGGGCGGCGGAGCGCGGCTTGACGCGCACCCGCGCGGGAGAGACATTGCCGCCCCGGCCGTGTGTGCCGGTGTGACGAAGCCGTTACCAAGCAGCGGGTTGCCGTGATCGATACGTCAAGGTTGATGGTGAGCGTCTCCGGGGTGCGGGGACGGGTGGGCGACGGGCTTACGCCCGAGGTGATCGCCACCTTTGCGGCGGCGTTCGGCGCCTACGCGCGGAGTCGCGGGCCGGGCAACACGGTTGTCCTGGGCCGCGACTCGCGCGTATCGGGGCCCATGTTCGCCCGGGCGGCGACGGCGGCGCTGCAGTCGGTTGGCTGCAACGTGGTGGACGTCGGCATCGCGCCGACGCCCACGGTGCAGCTGGCGGTAGAGGACCTGCACGCGGCCGGCGGGCTGGCGGTGACGGCCAGCCACAACCCGATCGAGTGGAACGCGCTCAAGTTCATCGGCCCCAGCGGGATGTTCCTGGACGGGGCCGAGGGCGCGGAGATGCGCGCCTTTCTGGACGGCGAGATCCCCCGCGCCACCTGGGACGAACTGGGCGGGTGGAGCGAGGACGCGGAGGCGGTGGAGCGCCACCTGAAGCGCATCCTGGCCATCCCCTTTCTGGACGTGGAGGCGATCCGGGCCAGGCGCTTTCACGTGGCGCTGGACTGCGTGCGCGGCGCGGGCGGGACGATCTTTCCGCGGCTGCTCGAGGAGCTGGGCTGCACGGTGGACGCCATCAACATGGAGACGGACGGTCGCTTTCCGCGCGAGCCGGAGCCGGTGGCGGAGAACCTGAAGGAGCTGGAGGCGCTGGTCCGCAGCACGGGAGCGGTGATTGGCCTGGCGACGGACCCGGACGTGGACCGGCTCTCGCTGGTGAGCGGCGAGGGACGCGCGATCGGCGAGGACTACACGCTGGCGCTGGCGTCCACGCTCGTCCTGCGGCACCGGCCGGGGGCGGTGGTGACCAACCTGTCCACCAGCCGTCTGCTGGACGACGTGGCGGAGCGCGCGGGGGTGCCGCTGATCCGCGCGGCGGTGGGGGAGATCAACGTGGCGCGGCGGATGCAAAGCGAGAACGCCACCATCGGCGGCGAGGGGAACGGCGGGGTGATCCTGCCCGACGTGCACCTGACCCGCGACGCGCCGGTGGCGGCCGCGCTGGTGCTGCAGCTGCTGGCGGAGACGGGCGAGTCGCTGCAGTCGCTGGCGGACGGGATCGGGCGGTACGAGATCGTAAAGGAGAAGGTGGCGCGCCCGTCGCAGCCGCTGGACGCGGTCTACGACGCGCTGGCGGCGCGCTTTCCCGAGGCGGACGCGGACCGGCAGGACGGGCTGCGGCTGGACTGGCGTGCGGAGAAGAAGTGGGCGCACCTGCGGCCCTCGGGGACGGAGCCGATCGTCCGCGTGATCTGCGAGGCGCAGACGCGCGAGGAGGCGGCGGGGCTGGTGGAGACGCTGCGGGCGGCGCTGCCGGAGTAGGGAACGGCAGGGAATAGGGAATAGGGAATAGGGAATAGGGAATGGGGAATGGGGAATAGCGGGCAACGGCGGGGGCCTCACCTGGCGGGGCCCCTCACCCGGCTCGTTCCTCGCCTGCCCTCTCCCACAAACTGCGTGGGAGAGGGGATAGACGGCACGGGCTGAGGTGCGGCGGGGAAGAGTTGGGTGCGAAAGGCAGGCGCCCCCCTCCCCGGCCCTCCCCCACAAACTGCGTGGGGGAGGGAGGACGCGGGCCCAGGCTGCCGGAGCGCGGTCGAATTCTCCCCTCTCCGCGAGGAACGAGCGGGGAGGGGCGGGGGGAGGGGCCCCGCGTGAGGGATGCGCGCCCGCAGGGCCGAGAAACCGGCGCGGATGCACGGGCACGGAGGAAACGCTTCGGGAATGGCGAGCGCCGGGGGCTCGGCGCCGTTGGCAACAGTCGTATCGTTGCCTACGGCGCGCGCAGCCCGGCCCGGAGCGCAGCGGAGGGACACGCCCGGAACTTGCTTGTAAAAAAGAGCAGTTACACCACGAAGTCACACTTCCACGCAGGACCAAGAGCCATGTGCGGAATCGTTGGATACATCGGTGACCAGCAGGTAACCCCCCTGCTGATCCAGGGGCTGAAGCGGCTGGAGTACCGCGGCTACGACTCGGCGGGGATCGTCGTGTCGAAGAACGGGCACCTGGAGGTGCGCAAGGAGGCGGGGAAGATCGCCGAGCTGGAGAAGCTCATCAAGGCGGAGCCGCTGGAAGGGTGGTACGGCATCGGCCACACGCGCTGGGCCACGCACGGCCCGCCCAACACCCGCAACGCGCATCCGCACCTGTCGGAGAACGGCGACTTTGCGGTGGTACACAACGGCATCATCGAGAACGCCGGCACCCTGCGCAAGCTGCTGCAGTCGCGCGGCCACGTCTTTACCAGCGACACCGACACCGAGGTGCTGGTGCACCTGATCGAGGAGGTGTACACCAGCGGCGACGGGCGCGCCGGCGAGTCGCTGGAGCGCGCGGTGGAGACGGCGCTCACGCAGGTCGAGGGGACGTACGGCATCGCGGTGGTCAGCACGCGCGACCCGGGCAAGATCGTGGTGGCGCGGCTGGGAAGCCCGCTGCTGATCGGCGTGGGCGAGAACGGCGAGACCTTCGTGGCCAGCGACGCGGCGGCGGTGATCGCCCACACGCGCGACGTGATCTACCTGAACGACGGCGACATGGCCACCATCACCAAGGGCGGCTACACGGTGCACCGGCCCAAGCACGGGCCCGTGGACCGGCCGATCAACCGGGTGGACTGGGACCTGAGCGAGGTGGAGCGCGGCGGCTACGACCACTTCATGCTCAAGGAGATCATGGAGCAGCCGGAGACGCTGCGCGAGACCATGCGCGGCCGTCTGCTGGAGGAGGAGGGCGGGGTAAAGCTGGGCGGGCTGACGGGGATGGACGAGGAGCTGGCCCAGGCCAAGCGCGTCGTCATCCTCGGATGCGGCACCAGCTGGCACAGCGGGCTGATCGGCGAGTACCTGCTGGAGGACATCGCCCGCATTCCCACCGAGGTGGAGTACGCGTCGGAGTTCCGCTACCGCCGGCCGGTGGTGGAGCCGGGGACCATCGCGGTCGCCATCTCGCAGTCCGGCGAGACGGCCGACACGCTGTGGGCCATGCGCGAAGCCAAGCAGCAGGGCGCCACCACGCTGGGGATCGTGAACGCGGTGGGATCCACGATCCCGCGCGAGACGGACGCGGGCGTGTACCTGCACGCGGGGCCGGAGATCGGCGTGGCGAGCACCAAGGCGTTCACCAGCCAGGTGGTGGTGCTGGCGATGATCACCATTCACCTGGGCCGGCTGCGCGGCACGCTCACGCAGTCGCGCGGGCGCGAGATCGTGCGGGCGCTGCGGCAGCTGCCGGAGCAGGTGGCCGAGATCCTGAAGATGGACGAGGCGATCAAGAAGCTGGCGGAGCAGTACAAGGACAGCAAGAACTTCCTGTACCTGGGCCGCGGCTACAACTTTCCGGCGGCGCTGGAGGGTGCCCTCAAGCTCAAGGAGATCAGCTACATCCACGCCGAGGGGTACCCGGCGGCGGAGATGAAGCACGGCCCCATTGCGCTGATCGACGAGAACATGCCGGTGGTGGTGATCGCCCCGCGCGACGCCGTGTACGACAAGGTGCGCAGCAACATCGATGAGGTAAAGGCGCGCGGCGGCTGCATCATCGGCGTCATCAGCCAGGACGACGAGGAGCTGGAAGGGGTGGTGGAGCACGTGATCCGCATACCGCGCACGCACGACGCGCTGACGCCGATCCTGGCCAGCATTCCGCTGCAGCTGCTGGCGTACCACATCGCCGTGCTGCGTGGCGCCAACGTGGACCAGCCGCGCAACCTGGCCAAGAGCGTGACGGTGGAGTAGCCGTCGCGGGGTGCCTGGTCTGCCGCAGCCGCTGTTCGGAGATAAAAAGTCGGCTACTCCGAAATAAACTCGGCTACCGGGAAATAAAGTAGGCTACTCACGGAGACGCCGCCGCTCGGAAGAGGGGCGGCGTCTTGTATCCGTGCATCGCCAGAGCCACGCGCTATATCATATCATGCCGAATCCTGAAAAAGAATTGGCATACGGAGCAACGGAGCAACGGAGAGGGAGCATGATCTCCGTTCCTCCGTTGCTCCGTATGAAACCCAATCTTTTTGCGGATCTGGTATCATCCTCTGAACGCGCGTGGCTCCGGTTTCAGCCCGGAGAACCGGACCGGGCTACGGCGGCCTGGATGGCGGCGGCGACGGCGCGCACGTTCGGCTCGTTGACCATGGTGACGTGCGTGCCCGGAACGACCACCACCTCCAGCTCGCCGGTGACGAACGGCTCCCACAGCCCCGGGAGCCCGGCCTTCTCCCACCCCTCGCCGCGGCCCTCCTCCGCGCAGAAGAGGGTGACGCGGCCGGGATAAGGAGCCAGCGGATGGCGGCGCGTTGCCACCACGTTGGCGCGAAAGACCTCCACCACCGGCTTCAGCCCGTCCAGCTCCTGCACTCGCGACTCGGCGCCGTGCGCCCCCAGCCATCGCGCCAGGTACGGAAGCCGGTCGTCGATGGGGAGCTCGCGAATCTCGTCCTCCAGCGCGTCCAGCTCGGCGGGCTCGGCGCCGGAGAGGCCGGCGGCCAGGCGCCGGTACAGGTGCACGGGGTCCGGGACGGGCTGCTCGGCGTTGGGCGGCCTGGAGTCCAGCAGCCCCACCAGCGCCACCTCGTGCCCCGCCGCCTGCAGCCGGTGCGCCATCTCGATCGCGATTACACCGCCCGCCGACCACCCGGCCAGGTAGTACGGCCCCTGCGGCTGCAGCCGCAGCACCTCTTCCAGGTAACGCTGGGACATCAGGTCCACCGTGCGCAGCGGCTCGGCACCGTCGGTCACGCCGGCGGCCTGGATGGCGTACACCGGCCGGTCGTGCGCCAGATGCCCCGCCAGGTCGGCGTACTTGAAGACGGTGCCCCCCGCCGGGTGGACGAGAAAGATGGGCTCGAGCTCGCTCTCCTCCCCTCCCATCGGCACCAGGTGCACGAAGCCGCGCCCCTCGCCGGTGTCGTCCACTTTGGCCGAGAGGGCGGCGGGGGTGGAGGCGCCGAAGAGCACCGGGAGCGCGAGTGTGCGCCCCAGCCGCTTCTTCACCAGCGCCAGGAGGCGCACCCCCAGGAGCGAGTGCCCGCCCAGATCGAAGAAGTCGTCGTGCAGCTCCACGGGTTCGCCCAGCACCTCGTGCCAGATCGCCAGCATCTCCCCCTCGGTCTCCGTCAGCGCCGCCCCGGCGCCCGGCGCAGCCGCCGCCGGCTCCGTCGGTGCCTCCGGTTCCCCCGTGAAGGACGCGACT
>DASQBH010000835.1:0-4276 GCA_035635315.1 Longimicrobium sp. | reverse complement strand
GATGGTGTGATGGTGTGATGGTGTGAGAGCCTCGTTCGGCGTGCCGGACGGGGCTTCTTTTCGTTGCGCGGTGCCGGGTGTCCGCTCGAATCCCGCGTGCGCGTTGATTATGTAGGGCCGCGCGGGGTTGACCGTAAAGCGCGCGGGGGCTTACGTTCGGCGCGGGCGCCAGGCTGCGCTTTCGTAAATCCACCGAGCTCAACCCGACCCGTCCGGACGCGCAGAATGATGCAGGCCGACTCCCTCTCGCTGGAACGCATCCGGAACGAGTGGGCCGAGCGCTTCAACGGGCCGGAGCTGGCGGCCACCGGCGGGCGGATCCTGGTGGGGTTCGTGGTGGCCTGGATGGCGTACTGGGGGCTGGTGCTGGTGCTGCGGCGCATCGAGCAGTCGCTGGCCAGCTCCACCACCGGCACCCTGTCCGCCCAGGAGCAGCGCACCCGCACGCTCATCAGCCTGCTGCGCAGCGTGGGCGTGGTGCTGATCGTGGTGTTGTTCATCTTCATGACGCTGGGCGCGCTGGGAGTGCAGCTGGGGCCGCTGCTGGCGGGCGCGGGGGTGCTGGGGCTGGCCGTCTCGTTCGGCGCGCAGTCGCTGGTAAAGGACGTGATCAGCGGGCTGTTCATGCTCTTCGAGAACCAGTTCGGCGTGGGCGACGTGATCCGCATCGAAGGCGTGAGCGGCGCGGTGGAGCAGATGACGCTGCGCGTGGTGGTGCTGCGCGATACGCACGGGGTGGTGCACATCGTGCCGAACGGGCAGATCACCAAGGTGAGCAACCTTACGCGCGGATGGGCGCGCGCGGTGCTGGACGTGGCGGTGGCGCACAAGGAAGACCCCGACCGCGCCATGGCGGCGCTGCGCGAGGTGGGCGAAGAGCTGTACGAAGACCCCGAGTGGAAGCCGCTGCTGGTGGAGCCGGTGCAGGTGCCGGGAATCGAGACCCTGACCGACGCCGCCGTCACCATCCGCGTGATGGCCAAGACGCTTCCGCTCAAGCAGTGGGACGTGGCGCGCGAGCTACGGCGCCGCATCAAGCTGCGCTTTGACCGCGACGGCATCGAGCTTCCCCACGCCACCCAGACCATGTACTGGGGCGAGGGGCAGCAGCCGGGGCTGGCCGGGACGATGCCCGCGCCGGCGCCCGTAAAGGACGCGAACGCCCTTCCCCTTCCGCGAGCGAACGATGGCCGGTAGCAGCAGGCGATGTAGGTCGGCCCCCCGATAACGGCCACCCGGCACGGGCGCCCGCCGCCCGCGCGCGTTCATCGACTGCCAATCCCGGACAGGTTCCCATGCCCCTTCGCTTCTACAACACGCTCACCCGCCGCGAGGAAGAGTTCGTCCCCATCCACGAGGGCAAGGTGGGGATGTACGTGTGCGGGCCCACGGTGTACGCGCCGCCGCACATCGGCAACATGCGCACGTTCTTCTTTGCGGACGTGCTGCACCGCTACCTGGAGTACCGCGGCTACGAGGTCCACTTCGTGATGAACCTCACGGACGTGGACGACAAGACCATCCGCGGCGCCCTGGGCGCGGGCGTGTCGCTGAGCGAGTACACGCAGCCGTTCATCGACGACCTTTTCCGCAACTTCGAGCAGCTGGGCATCCAGCGGGCCGACGTGCACCCCCGGGCCACGGACCACGTGGAGGGGATGGTGGACGTGATTCGCCGGCTGGAGGAGCGGGGGCTGGCGTACGTGGCGGAGGGCTCCGTGTACTACGACATCTCGGAGTTCGCGGACTACGGCAAGCTCAGCCGGGTGGACGTGAGCGCCGGCCGCCGCGGCGAGCGGGTGGCGGCGGACGAGTACGAAAAGGACGACGTGCGCGACTTCGTGCTGTGGAAGGCCGCCAAGCCCGAGGACGAGCAGGTGGGCGCGGCCTGGGACACGCCGTGGGGGCGCGGCCGGCCGGGGTGGCACATCGAGTGCTCGGCCATGAGCATGAAGGAGCTGGGCGAGACGTTCGACATCCATGCGGGCGGGGTGGACCTGATCTTTCCCCACCACGAGGACGAGATCGCCCAGTCCGAGGGCGCCACCGGCAAGCCGTTCGTGCGCTACTGGCTGCACGGCGAGTTTCTGCTGCTGGACGGGGGGAAGATGGCCAAGAGCACGGGCAACATCTTCAACCTGTCGGACCTGCTGGAGCGCGGCGTGGCGCCGTCGTCGGTGCGCTACCTGTTCCTTACGGCCCACTACCGCAGCAAGCTCAACTTCACCTTCGAGGGGCTGGCGGCGGCGGCCGAGGCGGTGCGCCGCATCCGCGACGCGCGCGACCGGCTGCGCGACCACCCCGCGGCGCGCGACCCCGACCCGATGGATACGCCGTCGCTGCACCCCGCGGCGGACGAGGCGCTGGCGGCGTTCACGGCGGCGATGGACCAGGACCTGAACAGCAGCGTGGCCCTGGCGGCGCTGCACGAGCTGGTGAACCGCGTGAACGCGCGGCTGCACGAGCTGGGGTCTACGCCCATCAGCCAGGCGGAGCGCGACGCGGCGCTGCGGGCGTTCGAGCGCATCGACGGGGTGTTCGGCTTCGTGGCGCTGGCGGACCGCGAGAACGTGGTGGACGACGACCTGGCTACCTGGGTGGAGGAGCGGCTGGCGGCGCGGCAGGCCGCCCGCCAGTCGCGCGACTTTGCCGCGGCCGACGCCATCCGCAGCGAGATCGCCGGCCGCGGGGTGGTGATCGAGGACACGCCGCAGGGCGCGCGCTGGAAGCTGGGGGTTTGACGGGCGGGCTGAGCGTAGCGTGAGGGTGTGGAATTCTACTGATTCGCAGGTCATGAAGGCGAACTGAGATCGGACAGGAGACCTGGAATGCGGCAGCACGCATTTACCATTGGTGGCGTTCCCCTGCGGGGTCGCGCAAAGTTCGCGGCTGGACGGAATGGAGGATTTTCCGAGTTCCGAGCCAGAGCGTTAGTTCCCGAGGCGCAGTCATTCGTTTGGCGCGGGCAAACATTGCTCTTTGAGGGTGAGGTTGAGACGGAGGCTGGCATTGTTGAGACTCGTCGCTTCATGGTCAGCTACGATGGAAGCTCGTTCCACTACTCCGGCGACGCAGAATAACTGAGACCGCTGCAACCCTAGTCGTCGTCCATCCGTTCGGATTTCTGCTTAGATTTGTTGATGAGCGGCAGAAACGCACTCCCTGCTGAGGCACGGCTGTGGGAAGAGGCCCGGGAGTGCGGCGCCTGCGGGTCGGCGCGGTGGCGCGCGGCGGGGGAGGTGTTCGGAAAGCGCTACGCCCGCTGCGAGGAGTGCGGCGTGGTGCGGCTGTACGACCGCGTGGCGGCGGACCAGCTGCACCGCCTGTACGCGGGCTACTATCCCGGCGCCGATCCCTCGACCGACGAGCTGCGGCGCCAGCTGGACAACCCCACCTTCGCCCACCGCCGCCGGCGGCTGGAGGCGGCGGTGCCCGCGGAGCGGCGCCGCATCTTCGAGGTGGGGTGCGGGGACGGCAACTTCCTGGCGTACCTGCGCGGGCACGGGTGGAACGTGCACGGCTCCGAGTACGACGCGGAGACGGCGGCACTCGTGCGGCGGCGGCACGGGATCGGCCTCTTCGTGGGCGACGTGGCGGACGCGGTGCCGCCGGGCGCGCCGTTCCAGGTGGCGGCGGCGTACCACGTGCTGGAGCACGTCTACCGGCCGGCGGAGTGGCTGGCGGCGGTGCGGCGGATGCTGGCTCCCGGCGGCATCCTCCACCTGCAGGTGCCCAACCAGGGCTCGCTCACCCGGCGGCTGACGGGGCCCGCCTGGGCGTCGGTGATGTTTCCGCAGCACGTCTACTTCTACACGCCGCGCACGCTGGCCGACCTGCTGCGCCGCGCCGGCTTCGCCCCGCTGGCGACGACGACGTGGGACCCGTGGCACGGGCCGGGCACCGTCACCGGCTCGCTGGTAAACCAGGCGCGGCGGATGGCGGGGCGGGGGCTGCCGTGGGTGGATCCGCTGGCGGGGGCGGGGGAGCGGGCGGATGCGGCGCCGTCGGTGGAATCCGCCGAGCCGGCGCGGCGGCCGCGGCTCGCGCGGCGGATGCTGGACGCGGTGTCGGCGCGGGTGGCGCGCGCGGAGGCGCTGGCGGGGGCGGGGGCGGTGGTGGACGTGGTCGCGCGCGTGGCGTGAGCCCGCGGCTCCAGGGGTCCGGGCATCCGCTTGCGGGTGGTATGCCGCGGTCCGTGCCCCGGCTCCCGCTTCTTTGCGTCTTTGCGCGAAGCCCCGCCGCGGGAACGGCGGGGCTTCGTGCACAGGGGCCCAGG
>DASQBH010000834.1:0-3314 GCA_035635315.1 Longimicrobium sp. | reverse complement strand
GGGCGAGCAGCCGCAGTCGGGGCCGCAATTCTTGCCGCCCTTGCTCGTGGTGGCGCGTGCGGTGAGGAGCGTGCGGCGAAAGCGGTTGCCCACGAACAGCGCCGCCGCGAGCACGATCAGAAATACGATCAGCGTCTGGATGTCCATCGATCCCACCTCACGCGTTATGCTGCTCGAACTCCGGCGATCGCCCGGCTGCGGACGCGCAGGTGCCGGGGACGCCGCATGCCGCCGGGCCGCCGAGTCCGCGCAGGCGGACTTTGCGATGTTGTAGCGGCGAATTCATTCGCTCCTGCAGGCGGACGGCACGTGACCCGGTCGGAATCGCGATCGGCCTCACCCCATCACCCCATCACCCGTTCACCCGTTCACCCGTTCACCCGTCAGCCCCACCCCAGCGCGCGTCCGCCCTGATACACCAGCAGCGCCGAAAGGTACGCCAGCGCCAGCATCCACCCGAACTGGAACGCCGCCCACCGCACGCCCGTCCACCCGCCGCCCGTCTCGCGGACCACGACGGCGATGGTGCTCATGCACATCATCGCGTAGACGTAGAACACCATCAGCCCCACCGCCACCAGCGGCGTGTACACGATGGCACCGTTCGACGCGTGGCGCTCGTTGCGCAGCTTTTCGCGCAGCGTGGACGAGCCCTCGTCCGCGTCACTGCCCACGCCGTAGATGGTGCCCATCGTCGACACGAAGACCTCGCGCGCGGCGAACGAGCTCAGGATCCCCACGCCGATCTTCCAGTCGTAGCCCAGCGGGCGCACCAGCGGCTCCACGGCGTGCCCCATCTGGCCCAGTGTGCTCCCGGCCAGCTGCGCCTCCTGCGCCTGCTGGTCCGTCATCCCCGCCGACGCCTCCGTCTTGGGGTACGTCGCCAGCGCCCACAGCAGGATGCTGAGCGCCAGGATGACCGTGCCCGCCTTTTTGAGGAACAGGCTGGCGCGGTGCCCCACCGACAGCGCCAGGCTGCGCGGGCGCGGCAGGCGGTACGGCGGCAGCTCCATGATCATGGGCCGCGCCTGTCCCTTCAGGAGCGTCCGCTTGAAGACCGACGCGACCAGCAGCGCCGTCACCGTCCCCAGCAGGTACATCGCGAGGAGCGTGATCCCCTGCAGGTTCCACACGCCCGCGACGGCGATCGGGGGGATGAAGGTGCCGATGAGCAGCGTATAGATGGGGATGCGCGCCGAGCAGCTCATCAGCGGCAGCACCATGATGGTGGCCACGCGGTCCTTGCGGCTC
Source organism: Longimicrobium sp. (assembly GCA_035635315.1). GTDB lineage: Bacteria > Gemmatimonadota > Gemmatimonadetes > Longimicrobiales > Longimicrobiaceae > Longimicrobium. Next base: position 2,063 of record DASQBH010000834.1, on the reverse strand, counting down.
TCGATCGTCCGCGTGGCCATGATGCCGGGGACGGCGCACGCGTAGCCGGAAAGGAGCGGGATGAACGAGCGGCCGTGCAGCCCCACGCTCCTCATGAAGCGGTCCATGATGAACGCGGCCCGCGCCATGTACCCCGTGTCCTCCAGGATGCCGATGAAGAGGAAGAGGATGGCGATCTGCGGGAGGAAGACGAGCACGCTGCCCACGCCGCCGATCACCCCGTCCACGATCAGGCTCTGCAGGTCGCCCTCGGGGATGGCGGACGCGACGGCGCCGCCCAGCGCACCGAAGATGCCTTCCACGAAGCCGATGAGCGGCTCCGCCCAGGCAAAGATGGACTGGAATACGATCGCCATCAGCGCCACGAAGATCAGCGGCCCGAAGACGCGGTGCAGGACGATGGCGTCCACGCGGTCCGTCACCGTCTTCTTCGCCCCCGTCCCCGCGCGGTGGACGGTGCGGTCCACGACGTCCGCGATCCACCCGTAGCGCGACTCCGCCTCCAGGCTGATCGGCGACAGCCCCGCGGCCTCCACCTTCGCCCGCGCCGCGGTGACGGCGGGCTCCAGCTCCGGCACCTCCTGCAAGTGCCGGCCGACCTCCCGCACGGCGAGCAGGCGCAGCGCCTCCATCCCCGCGGCGGAGGGGTTGAAGCCGGCGTCCGTCAGCCGCTGCTCCACCGGGCGCATGGCCGCAGCGGCCTCCGCCGGCAGCTCGAAGCGGCGCTCGGGGCGGGGGAGGCCCGGCGCCTTGCGGATGGCGCTCTTGAGCACGTCCAGCCCCTCGCCGCGCATGGCGACGGTGGGGACCACGGGCGCGCCCAGCTCCAGCGTGAGCTCGATGGCGTCGATGCGAATGCCGGCCGCCTCGGCCGCGTCCACCTGGTTGAGCGCGACGACGGCGGGGATCCCCAGCTCCAGCACCTGCGAGGTGAGGAAGAGGTTGCGCTCCAGGTTGGCCGCGTCGACCACGACGACGACCACGTCCGGGCGGTCGATCCCCGGCGCGTGGCCGGTGAGCACGGCCAGGGCGATCTCCTCGTCGGGCGAGGAGGCGCTCAGGGAGTAGGTGCCGGGAAGGTCGATGACGGTGACGGTGGCGTCGCCGTCGCGGTAGCGGCCCTCGACGCGCTCCACGGTGACGCCGGAATAGTTGCCCACGCGCTGACGCATGCCGGTCAGCGCGTTGAAGAGCGTGCTCTTGCCCGTATTGGGATTGCCGATCAGCGCCACATGCAGCACACCCTCGCCGCGCGCTGGTTCCGCGGGCGAGGGTGCGGCGGGCGCGGAGATCGTTCCGGCCGCGGCCTCTTCCATCAAACTCCTCTTACTCCACTTCGATGTGCTCGGCTTCCGCCTGGCGCAGGGTGAGCATGAAGCCGCGCACCTTCACCTCCAGCGGATCGCCCAGGGGTGCCCGGCGGATCACCTCGACGGTGGTGCCGCGCATGAGCCCCATCTCCATCAGCCGGCGGGCCGCGTCTGCGTCTCCCGCCACCTTCACCACCGTGCCGCGGTCTCCGGGGACCAGTTCCGACAGCCTTTTCACCCGGCCAGCGGCAGCACCTTGATGGTGCGCGCGAGCGCCGCGCCCAGCGCCAGCCGCGCGCCCTTTACCTCCAGCAGCATGCCGTTGCGGCTGTCGATCACCTGCACGCAGCTCCCTTCGAACAGCCCCATGCCGCGCAGCTTGTGCGCCTCGTCCATGGGGCACTCCATGCGCAGCACGGCGGCGCGGGCTCCCGTGGCGCACGCGGCCAGCGGGCACTCGGCGCAGCGCGCGGGTGCGGGGGATGGAGCCTTGCGGGCGAACAGGCGCTTCAGCATCTCGGGGTGTGGCGAGTTGCGGCTGCGGGTGAGAATCAGTTTCAACGACGGATGAAGATAGGCACGAGCAGGCGCGGACGCAAGACAGACGGAAGTGCGAAAGTGCGAGAGTGCGAGAGTGCGAAAGTAAGGGATTGGTGTCGGCGGGCGCGGGGCGTCGCCGGCCGGCGTCGTGGCGCCCGCGTTCGCCCCGCGCCGCCATGGGCGACGCCACGGGCTAAAGCCCGCGGCTAGGAC
>DASQBH010000833.1:0-2842 GCA_035635315.1 Longimicrobium sp. | reverse complement strand
GCCTGTCGTCTACAAGCAGCCCGGCTCCGCGATGCGCAGAGCCGGGCTGCGGGCGTTCACGGCGGAACGCGGCTTACCAGCAGACGGCGGGGCAGCAGGGGCCGAAGTTTCCGCACGTATCCCAGTCCGTGCGGCATCCCTGCGTGTGGCGCTGGATGTCGCTCCACCCGCAGCTGTGGGCGTTGGTGCACTCCCGGGTGCAGGGGAACTCGATGTCCTCGCTGCGCGCCTTTACGGTGTCCCGCGGGCGCTCCTGCTCCGCCCCCGGCGTCGAAGCTTTCCACGGCCAGTGCGTCCACGTCGAGATTGAGCTTCTTCGTGGCGGCCTCCGGGAGAGAAGGACGAGAACGGCGCGAGGATTGCCTCTCGCGCGCATACGCCGCAAAAGGATCGCGCGCCCCCAGAGCCGCCGCACTCGCCGCGGGGCTTTCGCCGCGTTGCATCCGGGGCGTATGCTTCCCACGTAGAACCTTCGCGCAATCCTGACCCGAGAGCCGTGTCCGAATCCACACCGCCCGAGCCGACGTCTGCCGCCTCCGCCGCCCGCCGCGCGACGGACGATCCGAACGTGTTCCTGGTCCCCGCCGACGCGCTGCCGACGGGGTTCGCGGACCGGGTGCGGTCGGGCGACTTCAGCCCCGCGCCCACGCGGCCGGCGGCCACGGTGCTGCTGGTGCGCGACTCGGCGGACGGCCCCGAGGTGCTGCTGCTGCGCCGGCACAAGCGCAGCGGGTTCGCGGCGGGGGCGTGGGTGTTTCCCGGCGGCGTGGTGGACGGCGGGGACGGCGACCTGGCGCTGGTGGAGCGGATGGACGGCCCCACCCCCATGCAGTGGGCCGAGCGCCTGGGCCTGAGCGACCCCGCCGAGGCCGTGTCGTTCGTCACCGCGGCGGTGCGCGAGGCGTTCGAGGAGACGGGGATCCTGCTGGCGCGCGTGGCCGACGACGCCACCAACCCCGGCGCCGCCCGCGAGGGGCTGGAGATCGCGCGGCGGGCGCTGCTGGCCGAGGTGGTGGACCTGCGGCAGATCATCGTCACGCGCAGCCTGCGCATCTCCGGCGGCGACCTGCTGTACGTGGCGCACTGGATCACCCCCGAGCCGGAGCCGCGCCGCTACGACACGCGCTTTTTTCTGGCGCGCGTGGGCCCCGACGCCGTCTGCACGCCGCACGAGGCGGAGATGACGGAAAGCGTGTGGCTCACCGCCCGGGGCGCGGTGCACTTCTTCGAGAACGGCTCGCTCAAGATGCTGCCGCCCACGGTGCACACCCTGCGGCGGCTGGCGGCCTTCGGCTCGGTGGACGAGATCTTCGCCGCGCTGGCGGACGCGCCGGTGCCCGCCATCCTGCCCGTGATGCGCGTGCGAGACGACGGCGTGGCCATCGTGCTCCCCGGAGAGGCGCAGGGGTAGGATCGCGGCGCGCAGAACGGCAGCCCCAGGGCGGATTCCCTGTCCGGCGCCACGTGATCCGCCGGAGCGCGATCGAATTCTCCCTCCCCCGCGCAGTTTGCGGGGGAGGGACGGGGAGGGGGGCGGCGGCGGCTCGCATCACGGCCGGCCGAAGCGCTTCTCCCTGGACGGATGATCCGTCCCCGTCACGCTTCTTGCGGCCCGGTACGCGCCCCGTCCCGCATGACACGCAATCTGAGATAGACGCCGTACACCATGACCCAGCGCCCCACGACGCTCGGCGCCCTGCGCGCCGCCGGATACCGCCCGCGCTCCGTAAAGACGGAGATCCGCGAGAACCTGATCGCCAAGCTCAAGAACGGCGAGACGGTGTTTCCCGGCATCGTGGGCTACGAAGACTCCGTGGTCCCCGCGCTGGCCAACGCGGTGCTGGCGCGCCACAACTTCATCCTCCTCGGACTGCGCGGGCAGGCCAAGAGCCGCATCCTGCGCCAGCTGACCGGCCTGCTGGATCCGGAGATCCCCGTGCTGGCGGGGAGCGAGGTGAACGACGACCCGTTCGCCCCCATCAGCAAGTACGGCCGCCAGCTCATCGAAGAGGGCGGCGACGACGCGCCGATCGCCTGGATCGGCCCCGACCGGCGCTACGTGGAAAAGCTGGCCACGCCCGACGTGACGGTGGCGGACCTGATCGGCGACATGGACCCGATCCGCGCGGCCCGCGGCGGGCACCTGCTGAGCGACGAGCTGACCATCAACTTCGGGCTGCTGCCGCGCGCCAACCGCGGCATCTTTGCCCTCAACGAGCTCCCCGACCTCTCCGGCAAGGTGCAGGTGGGGCTGTTCAACGTGCTGCAGGAGGGGGACATCCAGATCAAGGGATTCCCCGTGCGGCTGCCGCTGGACGTGATGCTGGTCTTCAGCGCCAACCCCGAGGACTACACGGCGCGCGGCAAGATCATCACCCCCCTCAAGGACCGCATCGGCGCCGAGATCCAGACGCACTACCCGCGCACGCCCGAGGAGGGGATGCAGATCACCGCGCAGGAGGCGTGGATCGGGCGCGACGCCGGGACGGCGCAGGTGGAGGTGCCGCCGTTCGTGGCGGAGCTGGTGGAGCGCGTGGCGTTCCTGGCGCGCGACGACAAGCGCATCGACCGGCGCAGCGGCGTCTCGCAGCGCATGCCGATCTCGGTGATGGAGACGGCGGTGAGCAACGCCGAGCGGCGCGCCATCGTGGCCGGCGAGCCGCGCATCCTTCCCCGGGTGGCCGACGTATACGCGGCGCTCCCCTCCATCACCGGCAAGATGGAGCTGGAGTACGAGGGCGAGCTGCAGGGCGTGGAGGCCATCGCCCGCGACCTGATCGCCGCCGCCGCGCGCGACGTGTTCGACCGCACCTGGGACGTGCACTCGCTGGACACGGTGATC
>DASQBH010000832.1:0-3272 GCA_035635315.1 Longimicrobium sp. | reverse complement strand
CGAAGCGGGCCTTGTCGGCGTCGGTGGCGCTGTGGGCGCCGTTGCGGTCCAGCACGTCGCGGAGCCACGTGTCCACGTAGACGCGAAAGAGCGAGCTCTCGTACTTGCGGTACAACAGCGGGTCCATGGTCAGGGCCCGGTAGTACAGCGAGTCCAGCATGAGCACCTGGGGGTTGCGCGCCAGCCGCCGCTCTCCGTCCCAGTACGCCACCAGCAGCGGGGGGTTGGCCATCAGCTGCGCCGTGTACCGGCCGTAGTACGCGTCGGCCAGGGTCGGGTTCAGCTGGTACGCCCAGTAGAACGCGTCGGCGGCCTCGCGGGGGTTGCGGGCCAGCCGCTGCTCGGCCAGCTGCATGTAGGCGCGGGCGTCGTTGCTGTCGGCGTCGGCGGCCAGCCGGGGGCGGCGCGGCACCTCGCCGGCGCGCTGCGCGTGCACGGGGGCGGCCACCAGGCCAAGGAGAACGAGGAACGAAAGGATACGGCGCACGGTGACTTCTCGTGGTCGGGGGTTACGGCCGTCCGGAAACGGAAACGGCGGAGCGGCGGGGGGTGAGATCGGGTCCAGCGGACTGCGAAGGGGCCGGCCGACGGGATGCAGAAGACGGGAGCCGCACTGCGGAGTGTCTGGATGGGCGCGGACAAAAAGATATCGCGCCGTCCGTTTTGCGCAACGTCCTTCATGTCGGCCACCATTCCTCGAGGATCCGTCCCGGCGGAGAAAAACGCCGGATTGCCGCGCGGAACAGCAGCGCATTGGCCAGAAAGGATCAGGCTCTCCGGTGCACTGCCGCTCTGCGTGACATCGTTCTTTTTGCTGATGAAGAACGATGGAGCGCCGCCGCCCGGGCGTCCGCCGTACGTTTCTTGCATCCCGCGTCGGGTGGTCACCGATGCGTGATGGACGGGGTTCTCCCCTCCCTGCGGCGCCCTGCCGTGGGGAGCACGCCGCGGCGTCTCCGCGCCCGGAGGGAAACCCTTGACGCTCGCGCGCCCGCCGCGCAACTGTGACATAGCCGACCGCGTCATGGAACGGCCGGCCCCCGCAAACCCCTCCCTCTAGCCCCGGAGGTGCACATGGCGTCAGCCCCCTCTTTCACAACGGACCGCATTCGCAACGTGTGCGTGGTGGGACACGGCGGATCGGGAAAGACGACCCTGGTGGATGCGTGCTGCTTCACGAGCGGCAGCAGCAAGCGCCAGGGGTCGGTGGATGACGGAACCGCCCTCACCATGTTCACCCCCGAAGAGACCAGCCACGGCATCAGCATGAACGTCTCCGTGGCCCACGCGGCCTGGATGGAGACCAAGATCAACTTCATCGACACCCCCGGCTACCTGGACTTTCTGGGCGAGACCCGCGCGGGCGTCCGCGTGGCCGACGGCGCGCTGGTGTGCCTGAGCGCGGTGAACGGCGTGGAGGTGGGCACCGAGCGGGTGTGGGAGCTGGTGCAGGAGCGCAACCTGCCGGCCATCCTGTTCGTGTCGATGATGGACCGCCAGAACGCCGACTTCGAGCGCGTATACCAGGACGTCCGCGAGCACCTTACGCCCAAGGCCATCCCCGTCGAGGTTCCCATCGGCACCGCCGAGGACTTCAAGGGGATCGTGAACCTGTTCAGCGACAAGGTGCACTTCTACCACGAGAACACGCAGACCGGCGCCTACGACGAAGAAGACGTCCCCGCCGAGCTGCAGCCCATGGTGGACAAGTACTACGACGACCTGATCGAGACCATCGCCAGCACCGACGACACGCTGCTGGAGCACTACCTTGAAGGCGACACCATCACCCGCGAAGAGGCGCTGCACGCCCTCAAGCAGGCCATGCTGCGCGGCGACCTGGTGCCGGTGTTCTGCGGCGCGCCCAACAAGACGTGGGGCGTGCGCGCGCTGCTCAGCAAGCTGGTGGAGCTCATGCCCAGCCCGCAGGAGCGCCCGGCCGAGCTGGCGCAGGGCCGCAACGACACGGTGGTGGAGATCCGCAACCTGAACAGCGACCCCTTTGCCGCGCTGGTGTTCAAGACCACCAGCGAGCCGCACGTGGGCGAGCTCTCCTTCTTCCGCATCTTCGGCGGATCGGTGAACAACGGCGCCGAGGTCTTCAACGCCACGCGCGAAAAGGCGGAGAAGCTGTCGCACCTTTCCGTCCCCCAGGGGCGCGAGCGGCTGGAGGTGGAGGGGCTGCGCGCGGGCGACATCGGCGTGGTGGCGAAGCTCAAGGACACGCACACCAACGACTCGCTCAGCTCCCCCGGACACCCGCTGGTGCTGGCCGGCGTGCAGTTTCCCGAGGCCGACATCGCCGTGGCGGTGGAGCCCGCGACGCGGGGTGAGGAGGACAAGCTGGCGGTGGGCCTCCACAAGCTGCACGAGGAAGATCCCTGCTTCAGCGCCGAGTACAACGCCGAGCTGGGGCAGACCATCGCGCGCGGCCTGGGCGAGCTGCACCTGGAGGTGCAGCTGGAGCGGCTGAAGCGCAAGAACGGGGTGGAGGTGGTGGTCAAGGCGCCCCGCATCCCCTACCGCGAGACCTTCCGCTCGCCCAGCGAGGCGCAGGGCAAGCACAAGAAGCAGACGGGCGGGCGCGGCCAGTTTGGCGACGCGCACGTGCGCATCAAGCCGCTGGCGCGCGGCGAGGGCTACAAGTTCACCGACGCCATCGTGGGCGGGGTGATCCCCGGCAAGTACATTCCCGCCGTGGACAAGGGGGTTCAGGAGGCGGCCGCCCGCGGCGTGCTGGCCGGGTACCCGGTGGTGGACTTCGAGGCCGAGGTGTACTTCGGCAGCTACCACACGGTGGACAGCAGCGAGCAGGCGTTCAAGATGGCGGGCATCCTGGCCTTCAACGCCGCCGCGGAGAAGGCGCAGCCGGTGATCCTGGAGCCCATCATGCAGGTGGACGTGTTCACGCCGGACGAGTTCCTGGGCGACGTGATCGGTGACCTGAACCAGCGCCGCGGGCAGATCCTGGGCATCGAGCCGGCGGGTCGCAACCAGCGCGTGCGGGCGCTGGTGCCGCAGGCGGAGCTGTACAAGTACAGCACGGCTCTGCGCTCGCTGAGCCAGGGCCGCGCCTCGCACACGCGCACCTTCCACGCGTACGAGGAGGTGCCCGCGCACGAGGTGCCGCGCGTGGTGGAGGCGGCCAAGAAGGAGCGCGAGGAGCTCGCCGGCGCTCGCTAGCACGCCCAGGAAGGACGCGGCTCCGTCAGACGATCGGCCCCGCTCCGGCACCCCGCCGGGGCGGGGCCGAACTATTCATCATTTGCAGG
>DASQBH010000831.1:0-9597 GCA_035635315.1 Longimicrobium sp. | reverse complement strand
GCAGAAGTACACATTAGAAGAGCTCGTTGCCGGTATCACTCCGCAGAATCGCCACGCGGAGATCGGCACCGGCCCCAGTGTTGGAAACGAGGCATGGTAAAGCCGGGCTACGTGCCGGAGCGAGGCGACATCGTGTGGATTGACTTCGATCCGCAGGCAGGACACGAACAAGCCGGGCGCCGGCCAGCCCTGGTCGTCTCACCTGCAGCGTACAATGCGCGGGCAAGACTCGGGCTGTTCTGTCCCTTGACCCGGCAGGTGAAGGGCTATCCATTCGAGGTACTCCTTCCGGAAGGTGATGGCGTGACCGGTGCAGTGCTTGCAGATCAAGTGAAGAACCTGGATTGGAGCGCTCGCAGGGTAGCTTTCCGGGAGCGCGCACCGGAATCCGTTCTGGAGGATGTACTCGAGAAGATCGCCGTTCTGATTAGCTGACGCATAAGCGGAACGGTTGGGGACATGGCCTAGTCCGGTGCTCCGAATAGATCCACGTGACGTTAGGTGCACCCGCCGCGCAGCACCTAGGAAGTTCCCAATCATGAACGAGAACGGCTCCTGCGATTCGCTGGAGCCGTTTCGCTGTCTAAGCAACCAATCCCCCAGATTCAGCGGGCCTACTCGCCTAGCGCCTACTCAGCCGCTCCCATAATCTCTTCGTCCTTCGCTCTGCGTCCTTCTGCGTTTAAGCCCGTTTCTCCCCCGTCGATCATCGTTGACGCCGGGCAGACGCGCGACGACATTTGGCGTGCCCCGCGTCATCCTTCGTGTCGAATCCTCCCCCGCCCTCCGCTTTCGTGATCATGCCGACGTTTCCGCGCGCCCGCTGATGCCGGACCTGCTGCTTCTGCTCGCCCAGATCGGGATGATCCTGGTGGCCGCGCGGGTGGTGGGGCTGCTCTGCCGACGCATCCGCCAGCCGCAGGTGGTGGGAGAGATGGTCGCGGGGATCCTGCTGGGCCCGTCGCTGCTGGGATGGGCGTGGCCGGCGGCGTCCGCGCGGCTGTTCCCCGCGGAGAGCCTGGGCTTTCTGGGCGCGCTGAGCCAGGTGGGGCTGCTGGTGTTCATGTTCCTGGTGGGGCTGGAGCTGGACCTGCGGCTGCTGCGCGAGCGCGGGCGGACGGCAGTGGTCACCAGCAACGCCAGCGTCGCCGCGCCCATGCTGCTGGGGGTGCTGCTGGCCGCGTTCCTCTACCCGCGGCTTTCGGACGACAGCGTGCCGTTCACGGCGTTCGCGCTGTTCATGGGCGCGGCGATGAGCGTGACCGCGTTCCCCGTGCTGGCGCGCATTCTGGACGAGCGCGGGCTTACCGGCACGCGCATGGGCGCCGTGGCCCTGGCGTGCGCCGCGGTGGACGACGTGACGGCGTGGTGCCTGCTGGCCGGCGTGGTGCTGCTGGTGCGCGCCGACGCCGCCGGGCTGCCGCTGTGGGCCACCGTGGGCGGCTCCATCGCCTTCGTCCTGATCGCGGTCTTTGTCGTACGCCGGCTGCTGGCGGGGCTGGAGCGCGGGTTCCACCGCCGCGGCGGGCTGTCGCAGGACCTGCTGGCGCTGGTGCTGGGCGTGGCGCTCGCCTTCGCGTGGATGGCGGAGTGGCTGGGCATTCACGCGGTGTTCGGCGCGTTCCTGGCCGGCGCAGTGATGCCCCGCGGCGCGGCCTTCGTGGCCGCCATCCGGGAGAAGCTGGGCGACTTTACGGTGGTGCTCCTGCTGCCGCTGTTCTTTGCCTTCACCGGGCTGCGCACCGACATCGCGCTGGTGAGCGGAGCGCAGATGTGGGCCTGGGCCGGACTGATCGTGCTGGTGGCGGTGGCGGGCAAGTTCGGCGGATGCGCCCTGGCGGCCCGGCTTACCGGGATGCCGTGGCGCGAGAGCGCCGCGCTGGGCGTGCTGATGAACACGCGCGGGCTGATGGAGCTGGTGATTCTGAGCGTGGGGCTGGAGGCGGGCGTCATCTCCCCCGCCCTGTTCTCGATGATGGTGCTGATGGCCGTCCTCACCACGCTGATGACCACGCCGCTGCTGCACTGGATCGGGGCGCCGGACCTGGCGGCGGATGCGGCCGCACGCCCCTCCCGACAGGGTGCAGGCGTTCCCGCTCCGACCCCCGCCGATGCGGTCGGACGTTGAGATCCGCGCTCCACTGAAACCGCCCAGCCACCGTTCGCACCATTTCGCTTTTCTGGACGCAGATCCGTGTTTATGATTTGAAGCGAGAAACGTTTATCTATCGAAGGCCTCGTTTCCCCGCTGCTCCGCCGTGAGGTCCGCCATGAAGATCCCGCCGATCGCGCTTCTGGCCGCAGCACTCCTCATCCCCTCTACCGTCTCCGCCCAGACGGTGCAGGGGCGGCTGATCGGGCGCGAAACGGAAGAGCCGGTACGCGGAGGAACCGTGCACCTGGTGGGAGTAGACTCCCAGGTGGTGGGGGTGGCGCTCACCGATGAGGCTGGCCGGTTCACCCTGCAGGCACCAGAGCCCGGACAGTACTGGATGATGGCCCGCGCACCCGGCTACGAAGCGTCGCAGACGGACCCGTTCGCGGTGGGGGCGGAAGGGATGCGGATGCGCTTCCTCATCAGCCGCCCTCCCGTTGTGCTGGAGACGGTGACCGCCGAGGGCATCAGCCGGGCGGACCGCTGGTGGTACGGCGGGTTCCACGAGCGGATGGCGCGGAGCGGCAGCGGCCGCTTCATCACCGCGAAGGACATCGAGCGGTGGAACTACATCGAGGTGGCGGACGCGCTGCGATCGGTCCCCAGCCTGGAGGTGGTGTACGGCCCGCGCGGCGCGCGCGTACGGCTGCGGTACGCGGTCTCCCTCCGCACCTCCTGCCTGAGCATGCTGTACCTGAACGGCATGCGGGTGGATGCCGACGCCATCAACAGCATCCCCGCCGCCGACGTCGAGGGGATCGAGGTCTACACCCGCGGCGACGCCCCGGCCGAGTTCAACTCGTCGATGGGGGCGGCGTGCGGGGTGGTCGTCGTATGGACCAAGGCGCGGTGACGGCCAGGCCGGGTCCGGAGCCACACCGAACCGCAATCGAGAACGGCCGTGAGCAGAGCGATCGAGGTCGCGGCTTCGACGGCATGCTGTCCGCGCCTTGTGCGGACGTGAACCACAGGTGCGTATGATGACCCACAAGCTGGCAGCCGCCTTGATCCTGGCCCTGGCGCTCACGCCCGCGGCGAGCGCCGCGCAGGCCGTGCAGGGGCGGCTGATCGGGCGCGAGACGCAGACGCCGGTGCACGGGGGGACGGTGCACCTGATGGCGGCCGACTCGCAGGTGGTGACGCAGGCGGTGACGGACTCCGCCGGGCGCTTCAACCTGCAGGCGCCGGCGCCGGGGAGCTACTGGCTGCTGGGAAGCGCGCCGGGGTACGAGAACTCGGAGACGGACCAGTTCGCCGTTCCGTCGGAGGGAACGCGCGTGAGCTTTGTCATCGGGCGGGCGCCGGTGGTGCTGGAGACGGTGACGGCCACCGGCGTGGGCTCGGCGGACCGGCTGTGGTACGGCGGATTTCACCAGCGGATGGCGGAGAACAACGGCGGCCGCTTCATCACGGCGGAGCAGATCGACCGGCAGCGGCCCGTGCAGATGGTAGACCTGCTGCGGAGCCTTCCCGGCTTCGAGGTGCTGGTGGGCAGTTCGGCCGGCTACGGCGACTCGCGGTCGCTGCGCATCCGGCTGCGGCATCCGCTCTCCCTGCGCAGCCAGTGCTGGACCAACATCTACCTGAACGGCATGCGGGTGGAGCCGGAGTCCATCCAGAACCTCAATCCCGCCGAGATCGAGGGGATGGAGGTCTACAGCAGCGGCGTCACCCCCGCCCAGTTCAACTCGTCCATGGGCTCCGCCTGCGGCGTGATCGTCATCTGGATGAAAGCGCGCTGAGCTTTCAATGGGACTGTGAAGAGGGGGAACACCGAGAGTGTGTGTTTAAGAAACCAGCCCAACCGTTTGATTTCCTGAGGGAGGCGCCGCTCCCAACTCGCTGCCGCGCAAGCAATTTGGCGCCGACCGAAGGATCTCGCCGGCAGCACCTGGGGGCTGGATCGGTGCACGTGGCCAGCCCCGAGATAGCCGAAACGAGATCCTTCGGTCGCGCGCAAGCGGTTGAGTAACTTCAAGTTCCGGAGGCGCGCTCCCTCAGGAAGTCAATCCTCGGTTATCTGAAAGACCGGATTTTAACACCTCCGAGGCGCGGTTCCGCACGTCATCCCGAATCCGCAAAAGGAACTGGGTTCACACAGAGAAACAGAGGAACAGAGATGCGGCATTTCTCTGTTCCTCTGTTTCTCTGTGTGCCAATTCTTTGCCGGGGCCGGGGATCAGGGCTGCGGCGCGGGCGCGGCGGCGGGAGCGTCCACGGCGAAGCGGCGGCGCCACACCAGGTACACGGGGACGCCGGTGAGCACCAGCAGGTACCCCATCCCCGACGTCTGCGGCGCCAGCCACGCCAGGTCCAGCACCAGCAGCGCCGCGACCACCAGGTAGATGAGGGGCGTGACGGGGTAGCCGAAGGTGCGGTACGGGCGCGGCGCGTCCGGCCAGCGGCGGCGGGCCACGAAGACGGCGGCCACCATCAGCCCGTAGAACACCAGGTCGGCGGAGACGATGTACTCCAGCAGCTGCGTGTACACGTTGCCGAACACGGGCTGGCCGGTGGCGGGATCCGTCGTAACCGTGCGCGGCAGGGTGAGCAGCGACGCCCACACCCCCTGCGCCGCCAGCGCGAACGCGGGGACGCGCTGCGCGTTCAGCCGCGCGGCGGGGGCAAAGAACAGCCCGTCGCGCGCCATGGCGTACTGCACCCGCGCGCCCGCCAGGATGAGCCCGTTGTTGCAGCCAAAGGTGGAGACCAGGATGGCCACCGCCATCACCACCGCGCCCGTGGGGCCGAACATCTGCTGCATGGCCGCCACGGCAACGCGGCGCTGCGGCGCGTCGCGAATGCCGTCCAGCGGCAGCGTGACCACGTACGCCAGGTTGGCCAGCAGGTAGAGCGTGACGACCACCGCGCACCCGATCAGCAGCGCGCGCGGCAGGGTGCGGCCGGGGTCGCGCACCTCCTCGCCGGTGAAGGTGACGTTGTTCCACGCCGACTGCGCGAACAGCGGCCCCACCATCGCCCGCCCCAGCAGCAGCGCCAGCGCCAGCCCGCCACCCACCGCCAGCCCCGGCTGCGCCCCCTGCGGCGTCCATCCGTTGGCCCACGGGTTCCACCAGTCGGCGGTGAACGCGGCGGCGCGCATGTTCCACCCCACCAGCAGCCCCAGCACGATCAGCCCGAACAGCGCGCCCGTCTTGGCGACGGTGAACGAGTTCTGGATCATCCGCCCCGTCCGCAGCCCCCGGGCGTTCACCGCCGTCAGCAGCAGGATCATGGCGATGGCCACCAGCTGCTGCGTGGAGAGCGAGACGGCGTATCGCCCCAGCACGACGGGCTCGACGAGATACGACGTCCCCGACACCCACGGCACCAGCACGCCCAGAAAGCTGGCGAACGCCACCGCCACCGCCGCGATGGTCCCCGTCTGGATGCAGATGAACATCCCCCAGCCGAACAGGAACCCCGTCATGGGCCCGTACGCCTCGCGCAGAAAGACGTACTGCCCACCCGCGCGCGGCCACATGGTCGCCAGCTCCGCGCAGCTCAGCGCGCCGGTGATGGTAAGCACGCCGGCCAGCGCCCACGCCATCAGCAGCCACCCCGGCGCGCCCACCAGCCGCGTGGACTCGGCGGAGGTGATGAAGATGCCCGAGCCGATCATCGACCCGATCACCAGCAGCGTGGCGTCCCACCCTCCCAGCCCGCGCACCATGCGCTCGCCGGCCGGCGTGGCGGTGGAGGCTCCGTCGTGTGGCGCACCGTGGAGAACGTCGCTCATGCGTGGGAGGAGAGGGAGAGGGGTGTCGTGAGCCGGGAAGGTTTCGCAATGTAAACGTCCCCAGCGCCGCGCGCACCGGAGCGTTCGAGCCGCCGTCATCCACGATCCTCTCCCAGGAGAAGGAAGCATGCACCACGATGCCACACTCGCACGCCTGGAGCGGGAAGTCCGCTTTCTGCGCCGCTACGCGGCCGTCTCGCTGCTGGGCTTTCTGCTGCTGGGCGGCGCGGCGTTCCAGACGGCGCAGCGGCAGCGCTTCGACGAGATCAACGTCCAGCGCATCAACGTGGTGGAGCCCGACGGCCGGCTGGCGCTGGTGATCGCCAACCAGGAGCGGCTGCCCGGCGTGTGGATGAACGGAAAGGAGCGCGGAGACCGGCAGGGCTACAACGGCATCATCTTCTTCAACAGCGAGGGCGACGAGTCCGGGGGGCTCACGCACTGGAGCGAGCGCCTGCCCAACGGCGTGCGCGCGGGTGGGCACCTCTCCTTCGACCGCTTCGAAAGCGACCAGGTGGTCGCGCTCAACTACATGGAGAACCCGGGCTACTACGGCGCGGGGCTCACCGTCTCGCACTTTCCCGTCGGCAGCAGCGTGGAGTGGGCCGCCGCGACGGATTCCATCGAGCGCCTGCCGCAGGACCAGCGCGAGGCGGCCATGCGCGCGCTGCGGCGGCGGTTCTTCGCCGAGGGAAAGTGGGAGACGAAGCGGATGTTCGTGGGCGAGGAGGGCCGCACCTCGCTGCTGCGCCTGAACGACACCCGCGGCCGCCCGCGCATCCAGCTGATGGTGGATTCGCTCGACGTGCCGCGGCTGGAGTTTCTGGACACGCTCGGCGCCGTCGTCCACACGCTGCCGCAAACGCGGTAGCCGCAAACGAGCACGGGCCCCCGCCAGCCGCGGCGGGGGCCCGCTTCACACCATTGGCCGAGCCGGATCAGAGGTGGACGGGCTGGGACTGGTACACCCAGCAGCCACCGCTGGCGGTAAGGAGATAGGCCTGCAGCGAAGCGACCACCGTGTTGCCGGTCATGCTGGAGTCGTACAGGTCGCTGAACGCCAGCACGCTCACCATCTCGCCCGGCAGCCCGCCCTCGCCACCCGCCGCGAAGTTGGCGCCTGCGTAAGTCTTTCCCTTGCCGTCGTTGGCGTTGGCGGTGAGGATGACGATGCTGTCGGTGGAGTTGTTGGGCGTGACCTGCGCATACACCTGCAACTGCGTGCCTACCAGCGTCACGGTGAACTGGTTGATGGTGACCAGGTCGTTGCACGTGCCGGTCATAGGGACGTTCCCCAGCTCGATCTTGGTTCCCGGCCTGGGTGCGGCTACGGTGGACATGCGGGTGCTCCTTGGGACTGGGATGGAAAAGCCGGCGAAGAACGCCGGCGGAGGGGGGGACAGCCCTGCTCCCGTTTTGAGGAGCAGGGGCGTCGAAAGATGATCCTCGCGCCAGCCGTCAGGCAAGAAGTTTGTGGCCACCCGACAAAGACATGTAGTCACATAGGATGGAAGAGACATAGAAATCGGCCCGCTCCAGTTCCGAGCGGGCCGATACTTACTTCTTTTTTACTGGAGGAAGGTGCTTGCGAGCCCAATCCTGCAGATCCTTCACTTGGCCTTCGCTGAGTTTGGGCACGGGTGGGATCGGCGGCTTCGATCCCCCTCTCGGCGTCGAGATCGAGCGTCCCGGGCCTGACGGGTTTCCAGCGTGATTGTCCATGAGCATCCCAGGTCTCGAGGTTCATTCAATGATAGCCGGATTCAACTCCTGCCGGAAGTAATGCTTCCGCTCCACCCACTTGAAGCCCTGATGCGTGGTGATCGCGGCGATGCGATGGGCGGGGCCACGGTGGGTGCCCCCTGCTTGAAGCGAACGTACCCAACAGTAACATCGGCCAGGTATTTCACCAGATCAATCGCGTCCTGAATTGGCATGCCTGGATGCGCGAGGTGCGTCAATGACAGCAGGAACTGATCTGCCGCGTCCGGAGCAAGCCCCGCAGCAACGAGGCGCTGGTGTGCCTCCGGCGACCAGCCGTACACCAGTCTGTACAGAGCCTCTGGCTGTCCCCAGAAGTTTACAACGCCGGAAACAAGCCGATCGTACTGGCAGACAGGGCCGGTGCAGACACCGTTGATGATCTCGATGGTCCAAACCTGCGTGTAGTGATCCTGTGCCGAGATGCCTGCGACGACGAATCCGAGGTCGGGATACTGCGGCGCCTTCTCGCCCGGAGTTCCGCCAACGTCAGGGCTCAGCGGAGGTTCTCCGTCGTCGGCATGCGGTTCCGCGACGGCGTCGGGCTGTGGTAGCGGCCCGAACTCGGCAGCGTACAACTCCTCATAGAAGAACTCGCGCACCCGCTTGGCAACTTCATCGATGGTATATGTAGCGGGGTTGAGCACCCAGTCGGGGAAATCGGGATTGTTGCCTGACAGGCGCTCCCGCAGGTCGCGCGCGAGTGCCCCAATCGACAGCCCGACCATGCCGCCAAGTCCATACGTCATCAGGCCGATGGGAAGACCTTTAACGAGGTTGAAAGTTTTCTCCGCCGTGTTGTAGACGTTGAAGTACCTGTCGTTTTCGCCGATCAATGACGACGCGCTGTCCGTGCCGAGAACGACTCCATCTCCAACCTTCAGACAGATCGCGATCGTCATCAATCCTCTCCCCGTTCGTGTTCTTGTGAACAAAGTGCACAGAGATGGGAGAATCTACACGGAACTTACTAGCGCGCAATAACTGTCCACATCTCATTCCGGCACACCCCACCCCCCGCCGCCTGGCGTTTCCAGCAGCAGGCGGTCGCCGGCCTCCACCTCGGTGCCATCTACCGAGCCCAGTTCCAGCACCTCGCCTGAGGCGCGGATGACGCGCTGGCGGCCGGGGGCGCCGGACGCGCCGCCTTCCACGCCGTAGGGGCCCTCGGCGCGGTGCTGGGTGAGGACGGAGAGCGACATCGGCGCCAGGAAGGTGAGCTCGCGCGCGGCGCCGTCGCCGCCGCGATGGGCGCCCGCGCCGCCGCTCCCCGCGCGGATGCCGAAGCGCTCCACGCGCACGGGGTAACGGTGCTCCACCACCTCCGGATCGGTGATGCGCGTGTTGGTCATGTGGCTGTGCACCGCGCTCGCGCCGTCCCATCCCGGCCCCGCGCCGGTGCCGCCGCACACCGTCTCGTAGTAGCCAAAGCGGTCCGATCCCCACAGCACGTTGTTCATCGTCCCCTGGCTGCAGGCGGCGAGGCCGAGCGCCTTGAGCAGCGTATCCGTAAGCCGTTGGCTCACTTCGGTGTTCCCGCCGACGACGGCGGGATCCAGGGACGGATCGGTTGCGAACGGCGGGTTCAGCAGGCCGGGGGGGACGATGAGATCCACCGCGCGCAGCAGCCCCTCGTTCAGCGGCAGCGGCTCGCGCACCAGCAGGCGCAGCACGTACAGCACGACGCTGCGGACGATGGCGGGCGTGGCGTTCAGGTTGCCCGGATGCACCTGCGCCGAGCCCGCGAAGTCGATGGTCGCGCGGTCGCCTTCGACCGTAATGCGGACGCGGAGGGGCGAACCGTCGTCCAGCCGCTCCTCGGCTTCGTAGGCGCCGTCGGGGATGCGGCGAAGCGCGTCGCGGATGCCGGCCTCAGCGCGCCGCTTGAGCGCGTCCATGTAGTCCGCCACGGCGCCGCGCCCGTGCTCGCGGGCCAGCGCGC
>DASQBH010000830.1:0-4089 GCA_035635315.1 Longimicrobium sp. | reverse complement strand
ACTGCTCGGTCATCGGATCCACTTTGATCTACGGTGTGGACGACCGGGAACGTCCGCGCTCCCGGCACTTCACTGCAATCATCCCGTCTCTGCCGATCCCACCAAAGATTGGGCCTCACACAGAGTCAACAGAGTCAACAGAGTGAAGCCGTGGTGAGACGACCAACCCTGCGTGCCGCATCGACGTTCATCCAGGGATGTGTCGACGAGTCCGTCGTGCGGCACGAGAAAACTCTGTTGACTCTGTTGACTCTGTGTGAGGCCTAAATCTTTTAGCGGCCGCCGCGGAGCCCCGGCCTCACGCGGAGGCGCGAGGCTCCCTGCTGCAGCAAGCGCGTCACGCGACGGGCTCGGCCCTGGGCGCCACCTGCTCGAACACCTCCGGGGTGATCTCCACCACCGGCGTGGCGCTGCCGCCCAGCCGCTCCCGCTGGGTCACGCCCAGGAAGCGCTCCAGCAGGTCCTGCACGATGGGGCTCTTGCCCGCAAAGCCCTCGATGGACTTGCCCAGCGTGAGCGCCTTGGACAGCGACTCGAACATCCCGCCGTCGCCGCCCACCAGGTCGATGTTGGCGTTGCGCAGCGCCGACGCGATGACCTCCGCGTTCTCCTTGCTCACGTCGCGCCCCGCGTGGATGGCCGCCATCGCCTGCTCCAGGTGCGACTCCAGCGCCATGCGGAACTCCTCGTGCGAACGGGCACGGTCGCTCAGCCCGTCGATGGCCTCGAACTTCTTGGTCAGGCCCTCGGCCTCGGCCGTCAGCTTGCGGGCCGTGACGGTGGCCTCGGCCGAGCCGACCGACTCCACCGACGTCGCGCGGGCCTGGCCCATCCGGGCCTCGCCCTCGGCCTCGGCCGTCAGCCGCTCCGCCAGCACGCGCGCCTCGGCGCTCCCCTGCTTGTAGACCGCGGCGGCCTTGGCCTCCATCACCCGCGCCTCGGCCGCGCCCACCTTTTCAATGGCGCCCGCCTCGGCCTCGCGCACGGCCGCCTCGGCCAGCCCGGGCGCCGCCATCTCCACGCGGACCGCCTCGGCCATGATGCGCTTGGCCTCCGCCTCGCGCTGGGCCGCGTCGAGCCGGGCCTGCGCCATGGTGGTCGCCTCCACCGCGCGGTGCTTCGCGGCGGCCTCGGCGGCCTCGGCCTCCTTGACCGCGCGCACCGCCGCCTCCTGCGCCGCGGCCTCCGCCGCCAGCACCCGCGCCTGCTTCTCGCGCTCGGCCTCGGAGATCACGCGCACCTCCTTGATGCGCTCCTCCTCCACCGTCACCGTCTTGTCGATGGCGATGCGCTCGCGGGTGATGTTGGCCACGTCCTTCTTGCCCACCTCCACCACCTTGTCGCGCTCCACCCCCTGCAGCTGCACCTCGCGGTCGGTGGTCACCTCTTCCAGCTGACGCGCGCGCGCCACCCGCTCCACCTCGATGGCCACGGCGCGCTGGCGGTTCTGCTCGGCAACCTCCACCTCGCGCTGCACGTTCTGCCCGCGGATCTGGATCTTCTCCTCGGCCTCCAGCCGCGCCTGCTCGGCGATGAGCCGCTGTTCCTGCTGCACGCGGGCCGTCTCGGCCTGCTCGCGCGCCTGGATCGTCTCGATCTCCCGCTTCTGGCGCGCCTCGGCCTCGGCCTGCTGCCGCTCCAGCGCCAGCGTGGCCTCGCGGGCCTCCACGTTCTTCTTGGTGATGGCCAGCCGCTCGTTCTGCTCCAGCTCGTTGGTCACCACGTTCTGCGTGGCCGTGCGCTCGGTGATCTTACGGATCCCCTCGGCGTCCAGGATGTTGTTGTGGTCCAGCAGGCTCTTGGGCGTCTGCTCCAGGTAGTCGATGGCCACGTCCTCCAGCACGTACCCGTTAAGGTCGTTGCCGATGACCTTTACGATGGCGTCGCGGAACTCCTGGCGCTTCTCGAACAGCTCGGTGAACTCGAACTTCTTGCCCACCGTCTTGAGCGCCTCGGAGAACTTGGCGTTGAACAGCTCGTCCACCGCGTCGCGGTCCGACGCGCGGCTGGCCCCGATGGCCTTGGCCACGCGCAGCACGTCGGCCTGCGTCTCGTTCACGCGCAGGTAGAAGGCGACGGCGATGTCGGCCCGCATGTTGTCCTTGCAGATCAGCCCTTCCTTGCCGCGCCGGTCCACCTGCAGCGTGATCAGGCTGATGCGCATCAGCTCGGCCTTGTACAGCACCGGGATCACCAGGCCGCCGGTAAAGCGCACCTTGGGCTGGGCGCTCATGTCGTTGACGATCAGGGCCGTGCCCTGCTCCACCTTGACGTAGAAGGCGCTGAACAGGGCAAACGTGCCCAGCAGCATCAGGATCAGGATGCCGGCGCCGATCAGGAACGGCATGGCGAGGGACATGCTCATCTCAGAACCTCAGTTGGGGGAAAGGGATGGGTCACCGGTCAAACAGCTGCTGCTCCGAAACGACGCGATAGGCGTTCTGCCCCTCCAGGTGCTCGATGAGCACCACCCGGTCGCCGCGCGTGAGCTCGTTGGGCTCGTCGTGGCGAACCTGCAGGACCAGCCCGGCGCCGCCGTCGTCGACGGAGGCCTGGCCATGGTCCCCGGAAACGGTCTGGGTGATCAGCACCCCCGCCTGGCCGATGAGCGAGACCTCGTTCACGGGCGCGGGGCGCAGCCGGGCCAGCGTGCGGGCCATGGGGCGCAGCACGAGCGAGGTGGCCGCCGTGGCGGGGATCGCCATCCCCAGCAGCGTCGCGATCCCGGCGGCGAGGCGCAGCCCCTCCGGCAGCGTCCGCAGCACCAGCAGGTGCACGAAGTACGTTCCCAGCCAGGCGGCCAGGCTGAACACCGTCGCCACCACCATCACCGGCACGCCGGCCACGCCCAGCCTCGATAGCATGGCGGCCGCACCGCTCGCGTCGCCGTCGCTCGTCAGCGCGTCGGCGGCGTCGGCATCAGCCAGCCCGGTGGCGGCGAGCAGCCAGTAGAGGGCGCTCACGGCCAGCAGCACGCTGTAGACGACGGTGGGAAAGGTGAGGGCGGTCTGCAGGAATTCGTTCACGGTGCGTTCGATGGGCTCCGGGTGCGATGCCTCGGCCTGGCCGCGGCGTCAATCGCCGTGGCCGCCTCAAGCTCAACGGATAAAAGGCGTTCCGGGTTTCGGAGCGGAGGGTCGAGCCCCTTCGCTCCGGCCGGGTTATGCTGTAGTCCGGGGATGCACTGCGGGATGGTGGTGCTGCACGGCCCCCTCGGGAGCGCTCGTGAAGCTCGAAAGCTCCCGCGCAACCCGGCCGAAGGGATATGTGCAAGGAAGCTAACACGATAGCTCCCATTGCTCCAGTACTTGGGTAAACAAACGACACGGCGGCCGGTGAACCGCGCTCCAAAACCCGCGGCGGCTGGCGCAGATGGATTCTTTCCGGAAAGGTCAGGAGCCCGGCCGGGAATCGCTCTCCGCCGGGCTGTCGTATGGCTGGATCCTGCCAGGGCCAAGCTACGGCTGCGGGGCGGATAGCGTGAACTCGTTCGACGTGCGCTCATCCTGCGGAAGCGGGGTGCCGAGCGGGGGCTCGTTGCGATAGGAATGCACCACGCCGTGCCAGACCAGGCGGTACGTGCCGTCGATATCAGCAACTCTGAACTGCGGATACATGTCCGGCCCGGCATGCACGCGAACCGTGTCCATGTATTCTCCATCCGGTGGCACGACCACGGGGCGGCTCATGCACGCGGGTGACGCCCCGGACCAGACCGAGGCCCACGTATCTCCAGTCCGCTTCTCGAGAGAGGGGACGATGATCTCGTTGCAGTTGATGAAATAGACCGAGTCGCCCGTCGCGTTGCGATAGACGTACGGAATGTCGATCTCGATTGCATCGGCGACGCGTCTGGCGTCGTAATGGAGCCGAGAGGTCCGGAAACCTCTCACGGTTTCGCCGCCGGAGTCGGGCGGGGCTTCGGAGGAGGAGCGGGGCGGGGTTTCGGAGGAGGAGCAGGCGCCCGCGGCAGCGACGGCCGCGAGAAGCACCCGGCGAAGAGCCCGATTCATCAGCGGCACCTCATGAGGTAGCGTGTGCCTGAAGGAAAGCGTCAGGGGTGCCCCGCCTCGGCAAACTCGACGAACG
>DASQBH010000829.1:0-3249 GCA_035635315.1 Longimicrobium sp. | reverse complement strand
GGCGTCGATGTCGAACGCGTCCGGGTCGAACCGGATGCGTCCCTTGTGGGGTCCGCGGGCTCCACGCGCCAGGCTGCCGTGGTAGAGGATCGGCTCGCCGTTAGGGCCCTTGTACTTCGCCAGAATGGCTTCAACCCTCTTCTTGCGATCGTTCCACTCCTCGGCCCACAGGCGGGTGCCTTCCTCGTTGATGAGATGCTCTATGCTCGGCGCTGAAAGGTCGCCCGCCTCCTGCAGGAGCACCGCGGCGCGCATCTGCGCAATCAGGTCCTGGATCACCGCCGTTGCCTCCCCGACAAAATCGGCCGCGGGTTCCGGAGGCGGCGCGGGCTGTGGGGCGGGCGCGTTCGGCTTGTTGCGCCGGATGTCCGCCAGCCGCTTGGCGTACCTGTCGTAGTGCTTCTTGTACATCTCCTTGTACCCTTCGGTCTGCCCGCGCACGACGCTGTTGATCTTGGCCAGCCACAGGGTTTCGAACTTGCGCTTGAGCTCGGGGTCCTGGATGTTCGCAAGATAGCGCTTCCAGTTGTCCAGCGCCGTGTGCGCCTCGATGTACTTGCTCTCGATCTCCCCCGGGACCGAGGCCATCTTGAGGCTTGCGCGCTCGCCCTGCGGCTCCAGGATGAGCTTGTGGGACTCCCGGCCAAGGCTGAACGGCACCTCCACGCGGGGGAGTGGCGCCGGCATCCCCGTCTCCGCGGTCGCCCCGGGCGGCCCGCCCTTGTCCGTCGCGGCTCCGGTGCCGCTTTCCACCTGGGGGTTGATGCTGGCGCGCACCCACCACCGGCCGGCGCGCTCGAACGGCTCCAGGCTGGTGAGCCCGTACCGCACCCGGATCGCCCCGAAGAGCGGCTGCAGGACCACGGCGCCCACGCGGCGCCCGCTGAACCGGTTGGCCGCCGCCACCGCGTCGCGCGAGGCCAGCCGCAGCCGCTCGTTGGGGTCGTTGGGCACACCGGCCTGCGCCACGTACTTGCCCAGCTTGCGCGCCATCCCCACGATCCACGCGATCAGCGCGTCCAGCGCCTTGTCGATCGGCGCGCGGACCTTGGCGAGCACGCCCATGATCTTGTCGCTCACGCGGCCCAGGCCCGCGAAGCCCGCCAGGAAGTTGATGGCCAGCGTGAGCAGCCCGGCCAGCACGTCCTCCACCCGCTTGACCGCCACGGTGACGTTTCCGGCCGCGATGGCGGTGATGGAGTTGACGAAGCCCGTCACCACCTGGATGATCCTCGAGATCTTGTTCACGAAGACCATCACCATGTCGTAGATGGACAGGATGGCCGTGATGAAGCCCGCTCCCGGGATGAACATGGCCACCAGCTTGGGAATGGCCTTCTTGGTCACCGCGTCCACCACCAGGTCGGTGATGCCGCCCACCACCATGTCCTGCAGGCTGCCCAGCGCCTCCTTGATCTTGTCCCACGCGGCGGCCGGCCCCTGCGTGATGAGCGTCTTCACGATGTCGAAGGTGGTCTCCATCGCCTTGACCGCCGTCTCGCCCACGGCCTTTACCAGCTTGGCGCGCACGTTGGCCCAGGTAAGGCCCAGCACCGAGAAAACGAACTTCACCAGTTCAGGCAGGCTGAACGCAGTGGGGATGTAGATGCCCGGCAGCGAGCCGGTGAGCCAGTCGATGAGGCCCTTCTTGAGGTGCGTGCCGAAGCGGTCCTTGAAGCCCATGAACCCGCCCTTGGCCGCGCGACCCAGGTTGGCCACGAACGGCAGCGGGTTCTTGAGGATGCTGAGCAGTGCCGCGCCCGTCTTCTGGATGTACCCCGCGGCCCCGGGGCTCACCACCTCGAACACGATCATCAGCAGCTTCATCACCTGGCCGGCGGCCCAGGAGAAGAAGCCGCCGATGATGTCCAGGAACACCCCCGCCACCTTGCCGAAGGCCCGCGGCAGCAGGACGAGGTCTTCCAGGGTGAGCGAGCGCACCGCGTCCATGAACTTGCCCGGCGCCGCCCGCACCTGCGCCATCAGCCCGCTGAGCGACTCCTGGAACCACGCCCACGCCTTGCCGATGGCGTTGCCCTTCTTGATGTTCTCCCAGACGTCCTCCTGCCCGATGAACTTCATGAACCCGCCGATCACCGTGTCCGGCGTGCGCGGGTACGGGTCGCCGGTGATGGGGTCCTGCCCCATCAGCGCCTTGATCAGGTCGTAGCCGCGCGTTCCCTGCGCCAGCCCGGCCAGCGGGCGCAGGATGGCGTCGCGGATGAAGCCCAGGATGCCGGTGATGAGCCCCTTGGCGAAGGAGATCAGCCGGTCCACGGGCTCGGTAAAGATGCGCTTGGCGCGGCTCCACACCCCGCCCAGGTCGAAGATGTCGCTCCAGCTGAGCGAGTCCAGGAACTCGTCGATCGCCTGCTTGAACAGCGACCCCGTCATCCCCAGCGTCTCGATCTGCTGCTCCACCCAGGCGCCCACCTTGTCGAAGACGCCGTAGTTGTCCAGCGCCTTCGTGATGAGCCCGCCGCCGGGGATGAACTCCACGATGGCGCGCATGATGTTGGCGGCGCTGCGCTCCACCCGGCTCATGTTGACCGGGTTCACCCCCAGGATGATGGTGAGCATCCTGAAGCCGGGGATGAGGTTCGCCTTGTCGGCGAAGTAGTCCAGCGCGTCGCTGATCCCCAGCCGCTGCACCCCTTCGGGCGACGAGTGCGAGACCGTGGTGTCTTCGCTGCGCTGCACCGCCGGCGCCTGGCGCGACGCCCCCTGCTGAATCGTGTGCGTGAGCTCGTGCGCGATCAGCTCGCGCCCCTCGCCGGTCTCCGGCTGGAACTGGCCCTTGCCGAAGAACACGTCGCCGCCCACGGCGAACGCCTTGGCGTTCACCTGCCGGTTCAGCTTCGCCGCGCGGTCGCCGGTGTGGACGCGCACCTTGCTGAAGTCGGCCTTGAAGCGCGGCTCCATGAAGCGGCGCACGCTCAGCGGCAGCGCGTTGCCGCCGCCGCGCGCGGCCTGGATCTCCGACGCCACGTTGGCGCTAAGGTTGGGCATCCCCTCCGCCTTGCGCTGCACGCGCAGCTCGGAGGGCTTCGGCTTGCTCTCCCCGAGCTTCCGCCGCTCCTCTTCTTCCGTCAGCGGTCGGCGGAAGAGCCCCGTGTCCGCGAAGCGCGCCACCTGCGGCGGCAGCCCCCTCTTCGGCCCCAGCTTGAGCCGTTCCAGCTCCTCCTTGTCCTTCCCTTTGCCCGTGATCGCGCGGAACACCCCGCCCGCCGCCGTGCGCACCAGGCCGAC
>DASQBH010000828.1:0-6441 GCA_035635315.1 Longimicrobium sp. | reverse complement strand
GAATCCTTCTTCTCCCCCTCCTCCAGCTCCACCGCGCCCTTGCCGGCGGAACGCAGCTTCTTGCCCTCGAACTCCGTCACCGACTGCACCACCAGCTCGTCCACGGGGTCGGTAAGGTACAGCACCTCCCAGCCGCGGTCGCGGAACGCCTCCAGCGCGGGCGAGTTCTCGATCTGCTCGCGCGACGAGCCCGTGAGGTACCAGATGTCGTTCTGCCCTTCGGGCATGCGCTCCACGTACTCCTTGAGCGTGCCCAGCGACTCCGCGTCGCGCGACGAGCCGAACAGCAGCAGGTTCAGCAGCGTGTCGCGGTTCTCGTAGTCGCTGTCCACGCCCTCCTTTACGGCCCGCCCCAGCTCGCGCCAGAACGTCTCGTACTTCTGCCGGTCGCTCTCCTGCATCTTCTTGAGCGCGTCCAGCACCTTCTTGGTGAGCACGCGGCGGATCTGCCGGACGTGGCGGTCGCTCTGCAGCATCTCGCGCGACACGTTCAGCGGCAGGTCCGGCGAATCCACCGCGCCGCGCACCCAGCGCATCCACCGCGGTAGCAGCTCCTCGCTGTTCTCGCGTACCAGCATGCGCTTTACGTACAGGCGCAGGTTGGGCTTGAAGCCCGGGTAGTACAGGTCCATCGCCCCGCGAGAGGGGATGAAGAGCACCGCCTGGTACTCCACCAGCCCCTCGCCGCGGGTGTGGATGGTCTCCAGCGGCTCGCTCCAGTCGTGCGAGATCTGCTTGTAGAAGTCGGCGTACTCCTCCTGGGTCACCTCCGCCGGCGGCCGCGCCCATATGGGCTTCATGGAGTTGAGCGGCTTTTCCGGCTGCGGCGTCTCACCCTCCGGCACCTCTTCCGGCTTTTCGGCGGGAAGGATGATCGGATAGGTGATGAAGTCCGCGTGCTGGCGGACGATGCGGCCCAGCACCCAGCGGTCGGTGTAGTCCTCGATGCCGTTCTCGCTGTCGACGGGCTTGAGGTGCAGGGTGATGGTGGTTCCCGGCCGGTCGCGCTCCGCCTCGGTGACGGTGAACGAGCCGCCGCCGGACGATTCCCAGCGCACGGCCTCGTCGCCGCCCGCCTTGCGTGTGACCAGCTCCACCCGGTCCGCCACCATGAACGACGAATAGAAGCCCACGCCAAACTGGCCGATGAGCTGCGCCGCGCCCTCGCCGGCCTTGTCCTTGAGCTGCTCCAGCGCCTCGCGCGTCCCCGACCTGGCGATGGTGCCGATGTTCTGCACCACCTCGTCGCGCGTCATCCCGATCCCGTCGTCCTCGATGGTGAGGGTGCGGGCTTCCTTGTCGGGGAGGAGCCTGATCTTCGGCTCGTGGCCTTCCGGAAGGAGCTCGGGCCGGGTGAGCGCCTCGAAGCGCAGCCGGTCGATGGCGTCGGACGCGTTGGAGACCAGCTCGCGAAGGAAGATTTCCTTGTCGGTGTACAGCGAGTGGATCACCAGGTCGAGGAGCCGCTGCACCTCGGCCTGAAATGCGAACTGCTGCCCCTGCTCAGCCACGCTTTCCTCCTGTCTCTGTCTGGATGATGTGTATGTCGATACGACCGACGATCCGCGGGCGCGCCGAGCGCTCGCGGGGAGCCGGAAAATTTAGTGAGGGCACCGCGGGGACAACAAGTGGCGGGATCTCCCTGGACAGGTGCGGATCAGGGATTCTCGAGGACGCGCCGCACCGCTTCGTCCAGGGTCGTCCCCAGCACCTCCTTTCGCTCGCTCCCCCATCCGGGGATCGATTTCGTTGGCCGCTGGCAGGCTGCAGCCGCATCGAAATCATTGACCGTCGCCAGTTCACCGATTAGATACGGTCAGAGAGTGCAGCACGAGCAACCACCTCCAGGTCCGGCGGGTTCAATCGTTGGTGATGGGGCCGACGGGCCGGGGGGTGTTCCTGGTCAGCTGGCCGGCCGGTCGTTATGGAGTTCACTCCGGGTTAATCTTCGACATAAGCGCGGGACCAAAGGGAGAGCTGCCGATGGCACAGTCGCTGTTCATGGCCAGCTTCGAGAGCGGAGGCGGCCCCGCCCTGGTCGCCCGGCATGGCCAGACCGGGGCCGAATACCAGGCCACCTTCGACGAGTGGACCGGAAAAGGATACCGGCCGATCTGCGTAACGGTGTATCGGGACGGCGCCACCGCGCGCTACGCTTCGATCTTCCACAAGACGAAGGGACCAGCCTTCGTCGCCCGCCACGGCATCGACGCCACGCAGTATCAGAACGAAGTCACCGCCTGGAGCGCCCAGGGGTATCGGCCCCGCAGCCTCTCGGCCGCGACGGTCGGCGGCAAGACGCTGTTCGCCTGCGTCTATGAGAAAGGGGGAAGCGCTGAATGGGTAGCGCGCCACGGACTGACCGCCGCACAGTACCAGGCGGCCTTCGATGACCTGGGTGGCAAAGGCTACCGCCTGCGGGCCGTCTGTCCGTATGCCGTAAACGGTGCGGACCGCTACATCGCCTGGTGGGAGAAAAGCCCCGGCCAGCCCTGGGTTGCGCGGCACGGGGTGTCGGAAAGCGCCTTCCGCCAGACCCACGACAGCCTCGCCGCACAGGGCTACGACCTCGTTTCCGGCGGAGCCTGCATCGTCGGCAGCAGCGACCGCTACGCGGGGCTGTGGGAGAAGCGCTCCGCCACCTCGATCGGCCATCACGGGATGACGCCCGGCGCCTACCAGGCGAACTTCGACGCCGCTCTGGCCCAGGGCCTGCGGCCCGCCTTCGTCTCGGGCTACTGGGGAGAGCTGCCGGTCGACGTCAACCTTCGCTTCCGCATCCAGCGCCAGCAACAGTCACAATGGTGCTGGGCGGCCTGTTCGGTCAGCGTTCGCCGCTACTATCAGCCGGCCTCGACGCTGACCCAGTGCCAGCTCGTCAACACGCGACGCGGCCGCAGCGACTGCTGCACCATGGGTGGCAGCGCCGCGTGCAATCTGCCCGACAACACCGCCGACGTCCTGGGCACCCTTGGTCATCTCGGCACGTTCACCAGCAGCAGCGTATCGTACGCCGAATTGCGCAACCAGGGCGCTGCCGGCCGGCCGACCTTTCTCCGCATTCAGTGGTCGGGCGGGGGGCGGCATGCCGTGCTGGCGACGGGAGTGGAGGACGGCGACTTCGTCATCGTGTGCGATCCTGGCTCATCGAGTGCCACCGATCCCAGCCTGGGCACCACCAGCGTCGTCGATTACGATACGTTGCGCACGGCCTACAACGGCAGCGGAAGCTGGATCGCGACCGGCACGACCGTCCCCTGAAGGATCACGCCCATGCCTGTCACCCTCGCCACGCCGCCCGACGCCGTTCTGGCCGAGCTCGCCAGGGCGCTGCCCCGCATCGCCCGCAGCGCGGCGGTCCAGCAACGCGCTCCCGCGATCACCCGCGCTGCCAGCCGCTTTACGCTTGCCGGCAACATGCGCGTCGCGCGCTCGATCGACGACATCTCCGACGCGGATGCCCTGCCCATGCCCGTCTACGTCGTCGGCCTTGACGACCTCGCGAAGGGAAACCTCCGGGCGGGCGCGCGGCTGGTGCTCTGGTCCCACATCGTCGCGACCGAGGCCGGGCCGGTCTCGGCCGAGGTCCGCTCCGACAACAGCCGCTTCGCACAGGTCTCGAACAGCGTCGCGGTGGGCCGCGCGCGCGCTTCGCTGTTGAAGCTGGCACAGAGCACAGGCGGCGATGCACTCGACGGAGAGGCGGCGGAACTGCGCATCCCGGCCCTCCACACCAGCATGCTGTGGATCAGGGGTCCACGCGAGACCTTCGAGGTGCTCGATTCCGCGCTCCCCGAGCTGCCCGAAGGGCATCGCTATTCAGCCGCCGAGCTCACCAAGATCCTGCGGCCCATTGCCGAAGCGCGGCTCCGCAATCCCGAAGCGGAAGGCTGAGAAAACCGATGGGCGGGCAATGCCCTGCCCTGGCCGAACGCGCGCAGGCGGTTGGCCAGGGCGTGGGGCGGAGGCCGAACTTCGGTTCCGTTCGCCGAGCAATCGGGGAGACGAGGGGCTCAGCGGCGCCGCCAGACCACCGCGCCGGCCTGTTCGTGGGCCCGGACGGCACCGTCTACGTCCCCGTCCGGGCCAGGTGCTCGGGCAGGTGCGCCACCACAGAGGCCCGGTGCTGGAGCAGCTGGGCGCGATCGGCAAGCTGGTCCCGCAAACTCCGTCTCTGGTGGTCCAGCTCGCTGAAGGCCTTGAGCGTAGCCGCGGCGAGCGGAGCTTGTGATCGCTCGCCGCTGATCTCGAGTGGCATCCGCCACCGCGGAAGGGCTTCCCCTCACAACAGCACGCCGGCGACGCGCTTCAGCAGGGTGCTGAGCGGCATGACCATGAAGACCAGGGGGACGAAGGGAAGGAGCGCCGCCATGACCAGCATCACCAGGTCCCCCACCCCCGCGGGGATGACCGCGATCTGCCGGACATTGCCGGCGACGGAGTACAGGTCGGTGGTGGCGGAGAAGTCGGGCGCGGCCAGCGCGGCCGCGTCCACGGCGGCACCGGGGGCCAGCCAGCGCTCTTCGAAGCGGCCGCCCAGGGCGGCGGCCAGCGCGCCGTACTCCAGGATCCCCCGCACCCGCGCGTGGTGCAGCGGACCCGCGAAGGCGAACAGCGGGCCGGCGAACAGGACCAGCACCGCGGCGCCGGAGGCGAGCATGGTCGGCGTGTAGGCGGCTTCCACGGCCGCCGCCCCCCCCGCGACGATCTCGCCGGCCAGCGTTCCCGCCGCCACGCAGCCAAAGGCGAACGCCACCGGCGCGAACGCCCGCAGCGAGAGGGCCACGAAGCGCAGCCCCCCGGCCAGGTCGGGGTGCGCGGGCACCAGCCGCAGCTCCAGGCGCGAGACGCCCCCCAGAAAGCGCGCCCACACCGTCACCCGCCAGAGCCACGCCGAGACCGTGAGCAGGAACAGGGGCTGGCTCACCAGCGTTCGCCACCACCCGGCCGCCGTGCGCGCCCCGCCGGCGCCGTGCGTCATCCAGGTGGAGGTGCCGGGCGGGTGGTACAGGTCTCCCACCAGAACCGCTCCCGCGAAGGCGGCCGCCGCCAGCACCACCTCCAGCCCGCGTCCGTCCAGCCGCCGCCGCGCCGCCGCGACGAGCGCGTGCCAGCGCGGCAGGTCGGCGTCCGCCACCAGCCCGCCGCGGACGAAGTGGCCCACGACCGCCGCCAGCTGCCCCAGGCACCAGGGCTCGATCGCCACCAGCAGCGGCAGCGCCACCAGGTAGCGGGCGTGCACCGGTACGTCGAGGAGGAAGGATCCGCGGGTGGAGGGGCCCAGGTCGCCGCCCTGCACCGCCGCCAGCAGCGGCAGCGGCAGCCACGCCGCCGCGGCCACGGCGCCCGCCCGCCGCCACGCATGCCCCGCCGACGTGGGCCGAAGGCGGAGCGCCGCCCGCAGCCGCGGACAGGGGCCCGCGGCGAACGGATCATCGGGCGCAGAGGGATCGGCTTCGCGAAACGGTCCGGCGGACCGCGCGGCGAGGGTGCGCATGGTCCGCCGGGGTGCAGGGGATCGGAAACCTTCAGAAGGGGGGCCGAACGCCGCCCCGGCTCACGAAGGCACGTACACCACTTCGCCGGCCACCATCTGGGCGCAGTAGCGCTGGCCGTTCTCGGTGTAGCACTGGTCGTACGATCCGGCGTTGTACCCGGCGCTGTACGCGGCGCCGGCGACGGCGCCCCCGTAGTAGCGGTAGTCCTGGCGGCGATTCACCCGCCGGGTGGTGCGCCGGGCCGTGCGCCGGGACACCCCCCACGTCTGGGCGGAGGCCTCCGACACCCCCACCACGGCGGAAACGGGTGCCGCCCAGGTGCCGGCCAGCGAGTCGTCCGCCGCGCTGGCCGCCATGTGCAGGACGGCGATCGCGCCGCACGCGTACAGCACCCGCCGCGGTCCACTCATTTCGATGCGCATTGCGTGTTCCTCTCTCTCGTCAGGTCAGGGGGCCCGGGCGTCACTCCCCCGAGGCCGGCAGGGGCATCATGGGGATGCGGCGCGCGGCGAGCGGGGGACGAAAGACGAAGCGGTCGTCCGGAATGGAGGCGTCGAGCTTCCAGTTGGAGAATCTGGCAAACAGCGCGGGCTTGCCTTCCATGCGCGTGAAGGTGGCCGCCAGCTCGCAGGGAAGGCCGGTATCGGTGGCCACGAACAGCTGGGCGTCCGCCACCTCGCCGGCGACGTTCACCTGCCTGCACTCCGTACCGTTGATGCTCCGCGTTCCCGCCAGCCGTGCGCTGCGGGCCCGCACCCCCAGGAACGCATAGGGATCGTTGGCCAGGAACTCGGCCAGGGGCGGCATGAAGCTGAAGCGCTCGTCCAGAAAGCGGAGCATGTCGTCGATGCTGCCGCGCACGGGCTCGGTGGCGTAGAACTGCTTCGTGGCGTCGTACACGGTGACGTTGCGGCCGTCGAAGTAGAAGTGGCGCTCCTCTCCC
>DASQBH010000827.1:0-2092 GCA_035635315.1 Longimicrobium sp. | reverse complement strand
GGAGCGGCGGATCGAGATCCCCCCCGTGCGCCGGGTGCCGGGAGAGGGGCGCGAGCTGGTGATCCACAACGCGCGCGAGCACAACCTGCGCAACCTTGACGCGCGCATCCCGCTCGGCTGCTTCGTGGCGGTGACGGGGGTGAGCGGATCGGGAAAGTCCACGCTGATCAACGACATCCTGTGGAGCGCGCTGGGGCGCAAGTTCTACCGCGCCAAGACCGTCCCCGGCCAGCACGACCGCATTACGGGGATGGAGATGCTGGACAAGGTGGTGGACATCGACCAGTCCCCCATCGGCCGCACCCCGCGGTCGAACCCCGCGACGTACACGGGGCTGTTCACCATCATGCGCGACCTCTTCGCCGAGCTGCCGGAGAGCAAGATGCGCGGCTACACGCCCGGGCGCTTCTCGTTCAACGTCAAGGGCGGGCGGTGCGAGGCGTGCCAGGGCGACGGGCTGGTGAAGATCGAGATGCACTTCCTGCCGGACGTCTACGTTCCGTGCGAGGTGTGCCGCGGCCGGCGCTACAACCGCGAGACGCTGGAGGTGTTCTACAAGGGCCACTCCATCGCCGACGTCCTCGATCTGACGGTGGACGAGGCGTGCGAGGTGTTCGACGCCGTGCCGCGCCTCAAGCGCCAGCTGCAGACGCTGTCGGACGTGGGGCTGGGCTACATCCACCTGGGGCAGAGCGCCACGACGCTCTCCGGCGGCGAGGCGCAACGGGTAAAGCTGGCCTCGGAGCTGTCGAAGATCGCCACCGGGCAGACCTTCTACATCCTGGACGAGCCGACCACGGGGCTGCACTTCGAGGACGTGCGGATGCTGCTGGAGGTGCTGCACCGGCTGGTGGAGCGCGGCAACACGGTGCTGGTCATTGAGCACAACGTGGACGTGATCAAGACGGCGGACTGGATCATCGACCTGGGGCCGGAGGGCGGTCCCAAGGGCGGCGAGATCGTGGCGGAGGGGCCGCCGGAGGTGGTGGCCGCCAACCCGCGCAGCTTTACCGGCCAGTTCCTGGCGCCGCTGCTGCACATCACGCCCGACCAGGTCCCTGCCCCGCTGCCGACCTCCAAGCCGCGCGGGCGTAAGGCGAAGACGGCGAAGTGATCTCCAGGGGCGGGCGCCGGCGTGCGTCCGCCCCTTCTTTCCCCCGCACCTGCGATGACGCCCACGCGCGCTCCACGCTGGTTCCCGCTGCTCCTTGCCCTCGCGCTGTGGGCGGTGCCCGGCGCCGCCCAGGCCCCGACGCCGCCGGGCGAGGCATCGCTCAGGGCGCGGATGGACGCGTTCCTCAACCTGTACGCGCTGGAGCACGAGGACACCGCGGCGGCCTTTTTCCCCCGCTCCGGCGACTTTACCTGGGTGGAGACGACGCACCTGGCGGACGGCGAGGTGGTAGGGATCTGGCGCTTTCCCGCCGCCGACTTCCGCGCGGCGTTCCGCGGCCCGCTGATGGAGGAAGACGTGCTCGTGGTGGACTACCACGGCCACCGGGTAGGCGCGTTCTCGCACCAGGTCCGCATCCGCCGCCCCCGCTGGCGGCGCGCACCCGGCAACCGCTTCGTCCCCGCCGACGCGCCGGACTCGTCACCCATCTTCGTCCAATGGCGGCGCGAGGACGGCCGCTGGGTGGTCTCGGTGATCGGCGACGAGTCGTATACCGGAGACGCCCCGCTCCCCGCCTGGTGCTGCTGAGCGGGCCGAGTGGTAGCTCAACACCCTTGGCCACGCTCTTTTTTGGACGATGCTTGACAGGCGGACACAAACTCAACTAGTCTGAGTCCGCACGAAGGGAGTCCTCAATGGGGCGCCCACGGCATTCTGCGCGGGCCTGTCCACTCCTTATAAGTCGTAACGTTCTACACCTTCTGCCAAAGATCTGTTGATGAGAACCTGCTACCGCCGCTTGGGTCCAGCCGCCATCGCGTTTTTCGCATTCGCCGCATGCCAGGATTTAGGCACTCTCCCGAAAGATGTTGCAGATCCGGCCGCCAGTGGCGCCGCGGAGGTGTACAATAGAATCACGAGTCCCGGCAGCCTGGGGGTTGGAAACGACTATGAGTGCTATACCAGCTTGGCAACGCC
>DASQBH010000826.1:0-3116 GCA_035635315.1 Longimicrobium sp. | reverse complement strand
CCGTAGCGCTCCTTCCCCGCACTGCTCTCCGCGCGGATCTGCCAGTGGCCGCGCGCCATGTGGTACCTGCAGGCAAAGAGCAGCCGCCCGTCCAGCACCGTGATGCGCCAGTCGTAGTCCGTGGGCAGAAACTCCTGGGCGATGATGAGCGGCGAGCGGCGGAACATGTCGTCCGCGTAGCGGCGGAACTCGGCGCGCGAGCCCACCTTGTGGACCGCGCTGCTGAAGGAGCCGTCTGGAAGCTTGATCACCAGCGGCAGCCCCAGCCCCGCCACCTCGTCCCACGGCGTGTGCCGGGTGACGATGCGCGAGCGCGGCATGGCGATCCCCTCGCGGCGCAGCAGCTCGTCCAGGAACACCTTGTTGCCGCAGCGGATGATGGACTGCGAGTCGTCCACCACCGGCATCCCCAGCGCCTCGGCGCGCAGGGCGAACTGAAAGGCGGGCTCGCTCACCCCCGTGAGGGCGCGGATGAAGAGGGCGTCGTACTCCGGCAGCTTGTGCAACTCGTCCAGCCCTATGCGCCGCACGTGCACGTTCATCCGCTGCGCGATGCGCTCCAGCCGGTCCAGCGTCTCGGGGCTGCTGGGGCTGAAGACGTCGTCCGGATCGACCAGCACGGCGATGGACGCGCGCCGCTCCTCACGCGGCGCCTCCCTGCCGCGCCGCACGATGCGCTTTTCGTCCGCCAGCGTCCTGCACAGCTGCTCCCGGTCCTCCGCGCCCAGGCGGTGCGGCGGCACGGGGGCGATGGCGGTCACCTTCCACTCGCCCTCCTCGCGCACCAGCTGCAGGCGCAGCACGGGCGCCGGCCACTCGCGGTACACCGCCAGCGCCGTGTTGCGAAAGCGCGCGTCCGCCGCGCCGCCCAGGAAGACGAGCGTCTCCGCCGCCTCGTCCTCGGCCGCCGGGCGGCAGGCCCACCCCTCTTCTTCCTGTACGCGGATGATGGGGACGGGGAACGCGCGCGGCGCCTCGTCGTCCTCCCCCTCCTCTTCCGCGGGAAGGGACGAGCGGGCGGCGGAGCGGCGGCGGGTCTTCATCTCCTCGGGGTCCACCGTGGCCACGCCGGCCTCCTGCAGCGCGCGGAAGAGCGCGTACGCGTCGCCGAACGCCTCGCTCACGTCCACGCTGGGGATGGGCAGCTGTCCGCGCGCGTCGGCCAGGAGTGAAACGTAGTAGCCCTTGCTGCCGTACTTCCACGAGCGGCACAGGTTCACGACCACCGCCCCGGGCCCGGTGAGCTCGTCACCGCCCTCCAGGTACCGGTCCGCCGTGACGCTGATCCCCTCCGGAAGCCCCTTTCCGTCCGCCGCCTCGCTGACGACGGCGATCACGCGGGTGCGGCTCACGCGGCCGCCTCCCGGGGCCACAGCTCCAGCAGCACCGCGTCGTACGTAACGTCGCCCAGCAGGATGGCGTTGATGAGCCGCTGCCCGTCCACCACCTGCCGGCCGTCCTCCGCCAGCGGAACGTGGTGCGAGGGGTCGCGGACGGAGAACCGGCGCCCCCAGTGCTCGTATCCGCAGATGACCACGAAGTGGCCCGTGGGCTCGCCGGCCACGTCGTCCTCCACCATCCGGTCGTCAGCCAGCTGCCGCTCGCGGGCAAAGCGGTACAGGTAGGTGGCGCTCAGACCGGCCAGCACCGGGTGCTCGCGGTCGATGATGGACTTGAGCAGCCCCGGCGTGAGCTCGTCGAAGGCCAGTTCGCCCCCCATCTCCAGAAAGTCCAGGTACGCCCGCGCCGCGCGCAGCCGCTTGGAGTCGGGGAGGTAGGGAAAGCGCGCGTGGATCTTTTCCGCCAGCTGCTCGCGCGGCAGCGCGTACCAGGTGGGGTCGAAGATGAGCAGGTCGTACGAGTAGATGCGGGCCGCGAAGCCCCGTTTCAGGGCAGAGATGCCCAAAAAGACAGCCAGGGTGCCGCCGTCCTCGTTGCGGTCGATCTCGCCCAGCACCTCGTCGGTCCCCACGCTCAGCCCGAAGAAGTCGTACACCTTGCGCAGGCAGGTGGGCCCGCAGGTCACGTCGTCGGGCTGCAGAAAGCGTTGAACGTGCAACTCGTGCGCAAAGCGGTCCTCCTGCTCCCGCCGGTCTTCAGGCAGGGCGTGGACCGCACCCATCGTGTCCGTCATCTGCTCCGCACGTTCCCCATTTTCGCGGCCCGCGCGAAGGTGCGGGGCCGGGCCGGGCTCTCGCGCAACGGCCGTACCACGTGACGCCCCTGAATGTACGAGACGTCTGAACGGTGCACGGAACTCTGGACACAAGGGGGACTTGCGCGCTATGCTAACTTGTTAGCGGGACCAGATGCGGACAGGGTTGTACGAAGTTGTCCGGCGCTTGGCGCGGTGAAACGAGCCATACCGGGAGAGGATGCGAGCAGGGACGGCAGTTTCGGGACAGGCTGCGCGTTTCAAGCATGAGGACGGCGTCTGGTTCGGCGGAAGCGTGGCGCACGTTTTGCGACTTGTAACAAGAGTGTTGCAGTTCTGGACCATTGTCCACATACTTGGTGTATACGGAATGTTTGCTGCGAGGACAGCCCAGAACGCGTCAGCTCCTCAAGAGCGCAACCTGGCGTAGCAGAAAGAGATTCGGCGGCCATCTCTGCTCCACCGAACCGGCCCCCAAAACGAAAACAAATCGTAGCGTCCCGGACCCAACCTGCATATAGTATACAGGTCGGTGTCGCAACGCATAACGAGGCACATCTTGCAAAAGGAGATAAAGGGGATGAAGAGCACCCGGTCCAAGGCGGCCGCGCCGCGTCTTCCCCGCCGGTGGCGCACCCCGCCCCCGCTTACGCGCGGGTCGGAGTCGCTGGAGGGAATGGAGATCCTGCGCGAGGTGGGAGGCGAAGTCGGCGTTCTGCTGTGGCAGGCGTACCGGAACGTGATGTTCTGGGCGGCCACCGACCAGGGCGAGCGCGGGCGGCTCTTCTCGCCCGAGGCCGGGCGCAAGCGCGCGGCCGAGCTGGCCGAGGCGCGCATTCCCGACGAGCTGGCGGGCCCGCTCTCCGCGTTCAGCGAGATGCTTTCGGCCCCCGACAGCACCAGCGGCGAAGTGATGGCGCAGGCCTGCACCGGAATCGCCCGCTGGGCGGGCGGCGAGGGC
>DASQBH010000825.1:0-4138 GCA_035635315.1 Longimicrobium sp. | reverse complement strand
AGTAACTTCACGACTCCGCACGTCCACGCCACGCCGGCCCGCGGCCGCCTCCACTTTCGCACTCTCGCACTTTCGCACTCTCGCACTCTTGCGCTCACGCCGAAGGCAGCGGCCGCCCCAGCGCCCGCGCCAGCTCCGCCGTGGCCAGGTACAGGTCGAACGTGGCGCGCGCCTCGTTGGTGCGCGCCGTGAGCAGCGCCAGCTGCGCGTCGCTCACCTCCAGCTGCGTTCCCAGGCCGCGCGCGTAGCGCAGCGAGGCCAGGCGGAACGCCTCCTCGGCCTCGGCCACCGTCTGCCGCACGGCGTCGAAGGTGGCGCGGGCGGCGTCCAGCTGGGTGCGGGCGCGGGCCGCGTCGGCACGGGCGTTCTCGGCCGCCTGCACCGCCTGCAGGTCGGCGATGGCGGCCTGGGCGCGCACCTGGCGCAGGTCGTTGCGCGCGCGGTTGCCGTCCCACACCGGCCAGTTCACCGCCAGCTGCAGGGAACGGTCCGAAAACCAGCCGCCGTTCTGCTGCGTGCACACCCGGCCGGGGTCGCTCCCGGCGGGGCACTCCACGGGCTCCAGCCCGCCGGGGCGGATGGGAACGCTCCAGTTGAGCGGGAACGCCTGGTAGCCCTGCACCAGGTTCACCGATACGGTGGGAAGGAGCGCGGCGTTGGCGGCCCGCAGGTTGGCCTCGCCCGCCCGGGCGCGCAGCCGCGCCGCGCGCACCGCCGGCAGCGCCTCCAGCGCGGCCGAATCCACCAGCGCGGCGCCGGCCACCGACTCGGCCGCGGCGCGCACGGCGGCGGGGTCCAGCTCCGTGGTCAGGCGCAGCGGCTGCTCCGGCGGCAGGTTGGTCAGGCGCCGCAGGTCCTGCAGCGCCACGTCGCGGCTGCCGCGGGCCTGGATGAGGGCCGGCTCCAGGTTGCTGCGCTCCACCCGCGCCCGCAGCACGTCGTAGCGGCTGCCGCGGCCGCCCTGCTCGAACTGCTCGGCCTGCCGCACCCGCGCCTCCGCCAGCGCCAGGTTGCTCTCCTGGATGGCCACCAGCCGCTCCGCCAGCTGCGCCGCCAGGTACGCGTCCAGCGTCTGCAGGCTCACGTCCAGGTCGGTGCCGGTCACCTCGGCCGTGGCCGCGTCGCGCAGGCTGGCGGCGGCGCGGGTGGCGTAGCGCGTGCGGCCGCCCTGGAACAGGGGGACGATCAGCGCGACGTTGGTGTTGTAGGTGTTGGGCTGGTTGAAGATCTGCCCCACCGCCTGGGCGCGGGCGTTCTCGTAGACGTGGCTGAAGGTGCTGCTCAGGCGCAGCGTGGGCATGCCGCCCGCCTTTGCGCTCCCCACGGCGGCCGTGGCGGCGTCCAGCCGGCGCGTGGCCAGCCCCACCTCTTCGCCGCCGCGCGCCAGCTGCAGCGCCTGCGCCAGCGGAAGGTTCAGCGTGTCGCCGCCCTGCGCCGCCAGCGGAGCGGCCGCCAGGGCCGCAAACACGAACGCGGCCCCGCGAATCGCGCGGCGGCCTGCGTGAGAGAAAGCCCTGAAGGGCTGATCGATGTGCATCTATGTCGTACTCCGGGTCCGCCACGGGGGCGGACGGGGTGCAGCGAAAAGGCAGAATCGGCCGGATCTGTGTCCAAACCGTTGAAGCCCGCTAATTTAGCCGCAGAGGTGGACGGATTCAACCCGCCCGCCCCGCCGCTCAGGATGTTGGACACCGAACCGCGGCGGAGCGTTGGATGAAGGTTGGATGAAGAGCGGCGATGCGGCTGCGATGAAGTACCCGTTTCCGCCGGGGCCCTCTCCCCCGACCGGCCTTTTCGCTCGTTCCTCGCGACGGCGGTCGACCCCTCCCCCAACCCCGGGGGAGGGGTTGGCCGTTGCTCAGCTCCCGTGCCTGCAAACAACCCCTCCCCCGCAGTTTGGGGGAGGGGTCGCCGCGAGCCGCGAGGAACGAGCGGCGAAGACGGCGGGGGAGAGGGCCCCTCAGCACCACATCGCGAACGCGCGCGTGACGTCGGAAGGGCGGCCGAAGATCCAGTCGGGCCGCATCGCCTCGATCTTTCGCACGAACGCCTCCGCCTCGCCGGGCGCCGTCTTGGCCCACAGCGCCGCGCCGATGCGCATCCCCGCGGTGCGGCCGGCCTTCATGTCCACCGTGCTGTCGCCGACGTAGACGGCCTGCTCCGGCGCGATCCCCAGCGCCTCCGCCGCGGCCAGCAGGCCGGCGGGATCCGGCTTGGCGGCGTGCACGTCGTCGTCCGTCACCACCACGTCCCACGCGCCCAGCTCCGAGGCGGCACGCGTGACCTCCCACGCGTCACGCCCCTTGCCCGTCACGATCCCCAGCCGCAGGCCGGCGCTCCGCAGCCCGGACAGCATCTCCGGCACGCCCTCGTAGATGCCCTCGTGCATCTCGCGATACAGCTCCGCATACAGCCGCCGCACCTCCGCATGGCATGCCTCGCCGTGCCGCTCACCCAGCCAGTCGGTCAGAAAGCGGCGCTCGGAAGCGGGGCGGCGGGCGGCGATCTCCGCGTCGGTGGGCGCATGGCCCAGGTGCGGCTCCAGCGCGCGCCGGTAGCACTCCAGGTACAGGCGGTACGTGTCGATGAGCGTGCCGTCCAGGTCGAACAGGATGGCGGCCGGCGGCGGAAGACGGTCTGCGGTCACGGAGCGGAGGGATGGGGATGCGGGCCGATCAGCCCGGCCCGTGGTGTTTGGCGATGCGCCAGCCGACCATGAAGAGAAGCGCGATGGAGGAGAGCAGCACCAGCACCATCGGCGGATCGGCCGCGGCGCGCTGCGTGGGCGCGGTGCGGCCGGGCTCCGCGGCCGGCGGCGCGGCGGGCTCGGCCGGTTTTTCCGGCATGGGCCGCGGCCGCAGCACGGTGGGCGACGGCGACGGGCGCTCCGCGGGCTTCTGGCGCGCGGCGTAGGACGCGTAGGCGCGGGTAAAGACGGCCACGTGGTAGTGCGGGGGATTCCGCTCGCGCGTGGCATCCAGCAGGTTCTTTTCCTCGAACGCCAGCAGCGCCTTCTCGAACCACTTCTGGCACTTGCTGTTGCGGCTGATGCGGAAGTCCACCGCCATCCCGGCCGGGTGCACGGACAGCTTGTGCGCGTTGCCGGGCTGCTCCGACCGCGGCCGCGTAAGGCTGGTGATCACCAGCTGCTCGCCGCACCCCTTGCGGTACTCGGCGGACAGGTTCTCCACGAACGTCTTTACCTCCGGGCGCGTGTACGGGTAGCTCACCTTGGCCAGCGTGTAGTCCGCCCCGCCGGTCAGCCGCACCAGCCGCCCCTTCTTCACCAGCTCGTCCACCGCCGCCGGCGTTTCGGCAAAGGTGAAGTCCGCGGCGACCGCGTTGGCGTGCTGCCGCTCCATGGAGGCCGGAGAGCCGCGCATGGTCACCGACGGCTTGGCCGCCGCCGACATCACCACGCCCACGCCAACGGCCGCCACCACCGTCGCGGGAAGGGCCGCGTGGGCCACCATCTGCCGGATCTTGCTGCGCGCCACTGCCTGCTCCCTGAATCGTTCGCCCGCCGTCCCACGAGGGCAAAACCATGATGCAGGATGAGTTCCACCAGATCGGCACCGATCACGCTATCTGCTTGTCCTTGAACGCGTTCGACGGGATTCGCCTGTCTGGACGAGGAAAAGACCGGCCTCACGTGGAGTCAACGGAGTCCGATCCTGCCGGCTCGCGGAAAAGGAATGGCAAAAGGTAGACATTTTGTCGATCTCTTGGCAGAACAGCCGGTGACTTCCCTGATCCGTGGGCGCGGCATGCACCGGCAGCATGATACCGGGATCCGGAAATACAGGGCATGACTTCCTGAGGGAGGCCCGGTTTGAGCCTGCCTTGCCGGGAACTCGGCGCGCCGACCGAAGGACCTCGCCAGCAGAGCCGCGGGGCTGGGTTCCGAGCCCGGATCTCGCCCCTGCGCTGCCGAGAGGCGGCAGGTTCTGCGTGTGCGCTCCCTCAGGAAGTCACGTTCTTTTTCCGGATTCGATATGATACCAGACGCGTTGATTCACTGTGCACAGGCAAAGCGATGACTTCCTGAGGGAGCGCCGCGACGTACCGTCGTTCACCCCGCACTCCGCGCGCGACCGAAGGACCTCCTTTCCGAACCTCGGGGCCGGCTCCGAAGCAT
>DASQBH010000824.1:0-3022 GCA_035635315.1 Longimicrobium sp. | reverse complement strand
GCTTTCGCGACCGCGGCCGCCTGGCGCCGGAGGGGCTTGGCTACGTGGCCAGTTGGGTGACGCCCGACCTGCGCCGCTGCTTTCAGGTGATGGAGTGCGACGACGAGGCGCTGCTGCGGGAGTGGATGGAGGCCTGGGACGACATCGTGGACTTCGAGGTCGTCCCCGTCATCACCTCCCCCGAGGCGGCCGCCGCCATCGCGCCGCGGCTGTGATGGACCCCGGATGAAAATTCCGAAAAAGCGCGGGTACGGCCCGCGGCGTCATAATCCGGCGCCCGTCGCGCGTTGCATCCCCGGAGTGCTTCGAAAGGGCCGCCGCGGGGCGGTCCGCCGGACGCACCGCGATCCTCCTGCGGGCGCTTCGCCTTCCAGCGAATGCCGTTCGCCGGCGCCGGCAGTCGCTGGGCTCGCCACCCACGGCTGCCGCGCGTCGTTTCGGCGCCACGCATCCCATCCCTGCAAACCATCGCGAACCGTTCCGCCACCGGGCGGGTACGGGTCCATCCGCGTTTCCATCCCCATCCACCCCTGAACGGAGCTCCACGAATGGCACGTGCCTGGATGGCGTTGCTGCTGGCGGCCGCCGCGGGTCCGCTGTGCGCCCAGGCGCCGGATGCGCCCGGCCGCGTGGTGGACCTGGACGGCTACGGCCTGCACCTGTGGTGTGAGGGGAGCGGGGGGCCGACGGTGGTGCTCTCCGCCGGCGCCGGCGACTACTCGTTCGACTGGGAGCCGGTGATGGAGGGGCTGCGCGGCGCCGTCCGCGTGTGCAGCTACGACCGGCCGGGGTTCGCGTGGAGCGCCGCGGGCCCGGTCCCCCGCACCATGGCGCAGGAGGCGTTCGAGGTCCGCACCGCCCTGGCGCGCGCCGGTGAGCGGGGGCCGTACGTGTTCGTGGGCCACTCCGTCGGCGGGCTGGTCGCGCGGGTGTTCGCCCACGCGTACCCGGACGACGTGGCGGGGCTGGTGCTGGTGGACCCCACCCACGAGGACACGCGGCTGATGTACCAGGGCCGCATTGTCCGCGTGCGCGATTCCTCGCGCCCCGTCCCCGTCCCCCAGCCGACGACGTACGCCGCCAGCCCGCCGCGCGCGCCCACCGCGCAGGAGGAGAAGGACTTCGCCGACGAGCGCGCTTCCGTGGGCGCGCCGCGCATCGAGCCGCCGTTCGACCGGCTGTCGCCGCGGGCGCAGGCGTGGCGGCTGTGGGCGCTCGGGGTCATGCGGCCGCTTCCGGGAGACGACTACTGGCCGGAGGAGCTGACCGCCCTGGCCCAGCGCAGGCGCGAGGACGAGCTGAACGGGCTTCCCGTGGCGATCATCCTCCCCGCCCTCCGCCCGCTCCCGCCGGACGCGCCCGCGGAGGAGCGCGAGATGATGGCGGAGAAGCAGGCGCAGAAGGAGGCGCT
This sequence comes from Longimicrobium sp., assembly GCA_035635315.1. Taxonomy (GTDB): domain Bacteria; phylum Gemmatimonadota; class Gemmatimonadetes; order Longimicrobiales; family Longimicrobiaceae; genus Longimicrobium. The sequence continues at coordinate 1,611 of DASQBH010000824.1, read as the reverse complement.
CATCCATCTCTCTCGCAGCGCCGTCCTCGTCCGCGCCGACAGCACCGGCCACCACGTGCACCTGGAGCAGCCCGCCTTCGTGGTCGCGGTCGTCCGCGGGCTGGTGAATTTCGCGCGTCAGCGGCAGGCGCCGCGGCCCGACTGAATCCGTTGCGCGGCGGCCGCCTGCGCCTTATCTCCGGGAGGGTACGCCGGTTCATCCGCCTTTCCAATCCCGGGTGCGCCATGCGGTCGCGATTCTGCCTCCCTCTTCTGCTGCTCCTGCTTTCCTGCCGCACCCACGCCGCATCGGCGCCCGGCGAGGTCTCGGGCGCCTTCGATGCGGCGTCGGGCGTGGTGCGCGCGGACACGGGCGGCCGGGCGCACCGCATCATCCCGCTGCGGCCGATGAGCGGCGACGTGGAGATCCTGTACGGCGACCCGGAAAAGGCGGGGGAGCCGTTCGTGATGCGCATCAACGAGCTGCCGGGGACGATCATCCCCCTGCACTCGCACCCGGTGGACGAGCACATCACGGTGGTGCAGGGCACCTGGTACTTTGCCGTGGGCGAGCGCTGGGACAGCACCGCGCTGGGCGAGCTGACGGCCGGCAGCTACGCGTTCGCGCCGGCGGGGAGCACCATGTACGGCTACTCGCCCGACGGCGCGGTGGTGCAGGTGCACGGCGTGGGGCCGTTTCACATCCACTGGAAGCACGGGTTGGTCACGCTGGACGACCCCGCCGGCCCCGCCACCTTCCGCTACCGCAAGGGCGACCGCGTGCAGACGCCGCGCGGCGCCGGCGTCATCCGCCAGGGCTACGCCTCGGGCGCCATCATCCAGTACGAGATCGATTCCGACGCCGGCGGCCGCTTCATGGCCAGCGAGCGCGACGTGCGGCGGATGTAAATCAGCGGGCGAGGCGAGGTGGCGGGCAACGTGCCGTCGGCCCGCTGAGCGAATGAATTCGCCGCTGGAATACGCAAAGTCCGCCTGCGCGGACTCGGCGGCCTGGCGGCGTGCGGCCTCCCATGCACCTGCGCGTCCGCAGCCGGGGTGATTCCCGGGGAGCAAAAGATCGAGCGGCGCCCTCCTGAGACTCGGGAAGACGCCGCTCATTTTACACTGAATCCCTCGCCGTGAGCTTGCGCTGAGCCAGCGGAAGCGGCAGGAGAAAACTCTGTTGACTCTGCTGACTCTGTGTGAGGCCCCTCCCTGGAAGTCTGCCCCCGCGCAGACCTCCAGCGGATTCTGGGACTACGCCAGCGGCAGCCCCGAGGTGGCGCGCGTGTGCTCGTCGTGCAGGGCGCGCAGCGAGGCGACGTCGGGGTGCTCGGCGCCCGTGCCGATTTCCTCCACGAACCGGCAGGTGGCGCGGCCGGCGGACGCGGCGTCGTAGCGCGCCTCCCACTGCCGCATCTGCGCCTCTTCGCCCGGGCCCTCGTACGGAAAGCCCACCGGCGGGTTCTCCACGCCGATGCGCCAGGGCTTGGGCGTAAGCCGTGCGCGGAAGGTCTTCTGCACCTGGCACAGCTTGATGTACTGCGGGTCCGCGCCCAGCGCGCTCATCGCCGCCTGCGTGGCCGGGTCCGTGGGCGAAAAGACGTCGTGCGTCACCAGGTAGCGCAGCCC
>DASQBH010000823.1:0-2516 GCA_035635315.1 Longimicrobium sp. | reverse complement strand
GGCCACCATGGCCGAGCTGGAGACCCACCCCGCCTACCGGGCCATCTACGAGCGCTCGCTGCAGATCCTCGACTCGCGCGAGCGCATCGCCAACCCCGACATCCGGGGCGAGTGGATCTACAACTTCTGGCAGGACCAGGCCAAGCCGCGCGGCGTGTGGCGGCGCACCCGCTGGGACAGCTACCTCAGCGCGAATCCCCAGTGGGAGACGGTGCTGGACGTGGACTCGCTGGCGCGCGCGGAGCAGGTGCAGTGGTCGTGGAGCGGCGCCACCTGCCTGCAGCCGGAGGAGCGCCTGTGCCTCGTCCGCCTGTCCCGCGGCGGCGCGGACGCCGTGCAGGTGCGCGAGTTCGACACCGCGGCCAGGCGCTTCGTCCCCAACGGCTTCTTTCTCCCCGAAGGCAAGCAGAGCGTGGCCTGGCGCGACGCCGACGCGCTGATGGTGGGGCGCGACTTCGGCGAGGGGACCATGACGACCTCCGGCTACGCGCGCACCGTACGCCTGTGGCGCCGCGGCACCCCGCTGGAATCCGCCGCCACGCTGCTGGAGGTGCCGGCCACGGACATGAGCGTGTCGGCGGGGACCATGCGGACGGCGGACCGCACCTGGAACGTGGTCTGGCACCGGCCCAGCTTTTTCGACGCCGCCCTGCACGTCCTGCAGGGCGACCGCCTGGTGAAGATGGACCTGCCGCTGGACGCCGAGCCGTACCTGGTGCGTGACCAGATCGCCGTCTACCTGCGCTCCCCGTGGGAGGTGGGCGGCCGCACGTACGCCGCCAACTCGCTGGTGGCCATGCCGGTCGACCGGTTCCTGGCCGGGGGGCGCGACTTTCAGGTGGTGGTGCAGGCGGGCGACCGCTCCACCATCCAGGGCGTCTCGACCACGCGCGACTACCTGCTGGTGTCGATGCTGAACAACGTGCGCGGCGAGCTGCGGCGCTATGAGCTGCGCGACGGCCGCTGGACGGGCGAGACGGTGCCGGTGCAGGGGATCGGCAGCGTGGACGTGAGCGAGACGTCCACCGACCACAACCGCTACTTCTTCACCTTCACCAGCTTTACCCAGCCCACGACGCTCTACCTGTCGGACGAGGGCGGCGTGCGCGAGGTGCGGCGGCTGCCGGCGATGTTCGACGCCACGGGGATGGTGGTGGAGCAGTTCGAGGCCACTTCGCGCGACGGCACCCGCATCCCGTACTTCGTGGTGCGCCGCGAAGGCGCGGCGATGGACGGCAGCAACCCCACGCTGCTGTACGCGTACGGCGGCTTCGAGTCGTCCGAGACGCCCACGTACAGCGCCACCGTCGGATCGGCGTGGCTGGAGCGCGGGGGCGTGTACGTGCTGGCCAACATCCGCGGCGGCGGCGAGTTCGGGCCCGCGTGGCACCGCGCCGGCCTCAAGGAGAACCGCCAGCGCGTGTTCGACGACTTCATCGCCGTGGCCGAGGACCTGATCGCGCGGCGCATCACCTCGCCGCGGCGGCTGGGGATCATGGGCGGCAGCAACGGCGGGCTGCTGGTGGGCGTGGCGCTCACGCAGCGGCCGGAGCTGTTCAACGCCGTCGTGGCGCAGGTGCCGCTGCTGGACATGCGGCGCTACAGCAAGCTGCTGGCGGGCGCCAGCTGGATGGCGGAGTACGGCAACCCCGACGTTCCCGCGGAGTGGGCGTACATCAGCCGCTACTCGCCGTACCACAACGTGCGGCCGGGCCAGCGCTACCCGCGGGTGCTCTTCTACACGACCACCCGCGACGACCGCGTGCACCCTGGCCACGCGCGCAAGATGGCGGCGCTGATGGAGTCGCTGGGGTATCCGATCTACTACTTCGAGAACACCGAAGGCGGCCACGGCTCCGGCGTCACCAGCGAGCAGCGCGCCCGCGGCTACGCCATCACCTACACGTACCTCGTCAAGCGCCTGATGGACTGAAGATTTCGTTCACACCGGAAGCGGAGCGGTGTCTTCCTGAGGGAGGCGCCGCTCCGTTCTTTCCGCCTGCAGGATCCATGGCGCCGACCGAAGGATCTCGCCGGCACAACCGCGACGCCGGCTCCATGCCGCCAGTCCAGCCCCGCGGCAGCCGGGAGGAGATCCTTCGGTCGCGCGCAAGCGGTTGTGCGGCCTCAGGTTCCGGCCTGGTGCTCCCTCAGGAAGTCACGGTTCCTTGGCAGGAATTCGGTGGATCAGCGCTTCGGCTGCGGAGCCGCGGCGCGGAGGCCGGTCAGCTTGTCCTCGACGGCGGAGGCGACGGGGAGCGCGTCGGCGATGGCGGCCACCTCCTCGGCCTCGCGCCAGTGGCGCGCCAGGTCCACCAGCTCACCCTCCAGCGCGCGCCGCTCCGCGTCTTCGTGCGCGGCCATCTCCATCGCCAGGCGAATCTCCATCGGCATGTGCCACACGTCGCGGTAGCCCAGCCCCATCCGCCGCGCGTCGTCTTCCGCGTGCGCCAGGAACCCCTCCGCCGTACGCGCCCGGTCGATGCGCCTGACCGCCTGCTGCACCAGCTGCCTTC